>CALUQS010000069.1 GCA_944322975.1 Candidatus Gastranaerophilales bacterium | reverse complement strand
TGTAGTCCGCAATAAGCTTGTTAACCTGTGCAGCAAGCTGTGTATTTAATTTTCCCTCATTTTCATCATCAATAGCTTCATACGGAATTTGCGGATAATTCTTTATCTTTTCAAGAATAGCCTTGTCTTCTGCCGTATAATCTTCAGTCTTTTTAGATATATCATTTAATTTTGCTTTGTTTGTTTTATCTATTTGAGCATCTTCATCTTTATATTTCTCCAAAAGTTCTTTAGCAGTTTGTGCTGTTGCCTCAGCTTCTCTTTGTGCTTTAGCTTTTTCGTTAGCCTGGTTAAAAGTTTCTATCACTTCATCAATCTGTGCTTTCTGATTTTGCATATATTCATTGTGGGCACTCATCATTTGGTTGAAGAAATCAGGGCCAAACATATTTGTAGAACCGCCTGTCATATAGTTGGTTGCATTAAGCTGATTTCCATACACAGCTCCTAGCATATTGCT
Source organism: Candidatus Gastranaerophilales bacterium (assembly GCA_944322975.1). Classification (GTDB taxonomy): domain Bacteria; phylum Cyanobacteriota; class Vampirovibrionia; order Gastranaerophilales; family Gastranaerophilaceae; genus Limenecus. The sequence goes on along the minus strand of CALUQS010000069.1, from coordinate 26,349 downwards.
TGTCATAGCAAGCCCGTTAACACCTGTTGAAAATAATCTCAGGTTCCAATCGTTAAAGCTGCCGCTGTTATATTGCCATCCGTTAGAGAAAAATCCTCCGCCGAGTCCGCAAAGAGCACCTAAAATCACAGAGGCTTTACCCCAGAAATTACTCTTTTTGCCGGAATTTGCATTGTATTGAGCCATTCTCTGCTGGCGCTGCTGTCTTTCAAATGCTTCAGCTTGAGCTTCTTCCTGTTCTACTGTTTTTTGTTCGTTAAGATAATCCCCGACAGTAATCTTTTTATCGCTATTTTGTTGGCTATTTTTCCAAATTGTATTTTTAGCTGCTAAAATCTCAGCCGTAGAAAATGTTCCGGTGCGTTCGGTAATTTCATCACCATTGGCATCAAGACAACCGTTTTTATTTGCATCAATGATAGTCATAGATGATGTTTGTCCATTGACTGTCTTTGTTAATACCCAGCCTGTTTCTGTAGTTGTTACTTGTACGCTGTTGCCGACGCTCATAAATTATCCTCTAATTTATACTCTCATATCTATATAAAGTATATACTCTTTAGATAATTGCCTTTTTAGAAAAAAATATTAAGTTTTGTAAATTAGTCTTGGTATAAACCGGACTAAACACAGCATACGATAACAGCCTTCATAACAATATTGTCAGAGTGTAGTATAAATTCACTTACCCCGTTTGTCTAATGTAAATTTTTTCAGGAATGTAACAATAAAAATACGGAAAGGTTACTCATTTTCCGCTACAAAAAAAGGAGAAAAACATTATGAAAAAGATATTTACCCTTACGGCTGCTGCAATGATTATGGCGGCATCCAGCGCTTTTGCAGTATGTCCTGTTAACCCTGCAAATAACGCCTGCTCTATAAACTCTACCGGAACCATTACAGGTGCAGCCGCTCCGGTATCGTACATTGTTGCCCCTGCACAGCAGCGAACTTTTGTGCCCCCGTGCAACAACTGTAACACAAAACAGAAAAAGTCATTTTTCCAAAAAATAATGAGCCCTGTCTCAGGAGTATACAATGCCGTATTCTCACCGTTTACACATCTTTATGACTAATTAAATTCTATAAAATCATTGCCAGAACCATAAGCAGTATGCTTCCGATTTGAATACCGGTATTTAACCTGCGAGCCCACTTATTAGAGTCATATTCCTGCGATGTCTTTTGAGCTGTCGTAACAGCAAGGAGCCTTTGAATACGGTTTTCTTCATTATCAGAAAAGGTACGTTGAAACAGGCTTGACTCTAATCTGGCAAGACGTTTGGAGGGCGGTTCTTGAGCAAATCTTTTGCCAAAGAGCTGCTTTTCCAGCACGTCCAAGTCATAGTTCTGGGCATACCCAACCGCTTCATCATCAAAATAAGACGGTTGAGCAGGCTGTGAAATATGATTTTTAGAAGTTTCATAGCTGTAATAATTGTATTGAGAATCACTATCACCCAAATATTTTTGTCCGTTTTCAAGAATAATTTCTTCTCTGTACGGGTCAATGTCCACATCTGCAAGCCGGGTTTCCGAAAGCAGTTTATTTCGCAGCACGTCAACTCTCTCATTTAAAGAAAGTGTATTGTTATTTTGTTTATCGGGAAAAACTTGCTTTTCAAGCCTTGATAGTCTGTCATAAATATCCTCGTTTTCATAGGATTTTTTAAAGACTTTTTGTTCCAGTTTGTCTACTATCGGATATTTTATCCCCGCATCAGCTTTTGGGCCTATATCTTTTGCCTCAGTCTTTTGAAAAGATTGATTTTCTTTCACCGGCGCTGCCGCACCGGTTGATCCGTCAAGGTTCATGTCTTTATAAATCTTATCCACCCTGCTTTTTAAAGACTGTGAAGAAGTCTGTCCGTACAGGTCTTTTTCCACGCGTGCAACCCTTGAAATTTCAGAACCTTTATTTGTGTAACCGTAAAAGTATTTTTCTATCTCGTTTAACTTTGTTGTAATATAGTCAGCAGCTAAAGAACTTGACGATAAAATCCATAATGCTGCAATTGATAACACTAATTTTTTATACTTCATAAAAAATACCCGTTTATATTACCCGACCTCAAGATAAACGGATTTTTTACAGTGCTCAATTCTCCTGATATCAATAATTTTTTAAAATTTATTACCCGCAAAAAAATAAGACTTTAGGATAATGAAACATAAAAAAGCTTTATAAAAAGACAAACTGTTTATTGTCTAAAAGTCTTAATAAAGTAAAAAATAAAAAACAAAAAATACCTCTGCCAAAAAACAGAGGTATTTTTGAGTAAGACTATAATAATTTTAGCAGCAAGCTTTAGACTTACATTTTGCAATTGCATCTTTAACTTTTTCAACAATTTCTTTTTGTTCTTCAAAAGTTAATTCCGCAAACATCGGCAAGCTCATAACATGCTGCGTATCAAATTCTGTATGCGGCAAATCACCTAGTTTATAGCCAAGATGCGCATGAACTTTTTGCATATGCAAAGGAATAGGATAATACAACATCGCGCCGACTCCGTTTTCCTGCAACATTTTTTGGACTTCATCCCTGTGAGGAACTTTTATTGTGTACTGGTGATAAACACAATAGGTGTTATCAAGTTCTTTTGGAGTTTCCACATCAGAGCAGCCTTTAAACAGTTCTGTATATCTGTGTGCAACTTCACGACGCATTTTGTTCCAGCTGTCTATATAGTTCATTTTTACTCTTAAAATAGCTGATTGAATTTCATCAAGACGGCTGTTAACACCAATTTCGTCATGGTGATATCTTACAGCACCGCCATGGTTTCTTAACGCAACCATTCTGTCTTTGAGGTAATCACTGTTAGTTACGGCCATACCACCGTCACCCATACCGCCTAAATTTTTTGTCGGGAAGAAACTGTAACATCCGATATCGCCGAAAGACCCTACTTTTTTACCTTTGTATTCTGCACCTATTGCCTGACAGCAATCCTCTATTACATATAAATTATGGCGTTTTGCAATATCCATAATCGCATCCATATCAGCAGGCTGCCCGTAAAGATGGACAGGCATAATAGCCTTTGTACGGGGAGTAATTTTAGACTCAATTTGTGTTACATCCATATTAAATGTATCAGGGTCAATATCAACAAATACAGGTGTTGCCCCGACAATTTCTACAGATTCTGTAGTTGCAACAAATGTAAATGCTACAGTAATAACCTCATCGCCTGCACCTATATCTAACGCTCTGAGTGCAAGATGCAGGGCATCTGTACCTGAGTTAAGACCGATAGCATGTCTTGTCCCCAGATATTGCGCAAATTCTTGTTCCAACGCTTTTGTATTCGGACCTAAAATATAAGAACCGGAACGCAAAACATCAATAACAGCTTTTTCAATCTCGGCGCCGGTTTGTTTATATTGCCTTTTTAAATCAACTATTGGAATCATAAAACTCTCCTTTTTCCACATACGTATTCCTAACTATTCTCTAATTTTACCACTGTCTAAAACAGCCTTTATAAAATCTTTACAAGAATATATTTGAGAGTACAGCTTGTATAAAGCAAAATAGTGATTTGCCGGACAATTTTATATTACCTGCTGTATACTGCCCGGTATCAAATATTTTTTCTTTTTCATGCCATAATTAATTTATGGCAAAAAACAAAGAACGTTTAGATAAAATACTTGTAGATAAAGGGTTTTTTGAAACCAAAAGCAAAGCTCAGGGTGCAATAATGGCTGGCGATGTTAAAATCAATGACGAAGTCATAACAAAATCCGGCTATCAGCTTGAACTTAAAGAAAACACAAAAATCGAAATCAAGTCACTGCCTTTTGTTTCCCGCGGGGGGCTAAAACTTGATAAAGCAATAAAAACTTTTGGAATAAATCTTAAAGAAAGAATTTGTCTTGATGCCGGCGCCTCAACAGGAGGTTTTACAGACTGTATGCTGCAAAACTGCGCCGGAAAAGTGTACGCTGTTGATGTGGGTTACGGACAAATCGCGTGGAAATTAAGAAATGACAAAAAAGTAAAAGTTGTTGAACGAACAAATATAAAAAATTGCACCCCTCAAGACATATATGATGCACAGGATATTTTGCCTGATTTTTGTGCAATGGATCTGTCCTTTATTTCAATAACCAAAGTTCTTGATAACATTAAAAAACTGATGAAGCCTGACAAACAGGAGATAGTTTCCCTTATAAAACCACAGTTTGAAGCAGGAAAAGAACTTGTCGGCAAAAACGGAGTAGTAAGAGAAAAAAGCACACATATTAAAGTAATAACAGATGTGATACAATACGCTGAAACAATAGGATTGTACCCGCAGCAGCTGACCTTTTCACCAATAAAAGGACCTGCAGGAAATATAGAATATCTTGTACAATTTGTTAACCACCCTGCTGATTTTGATAAAGATTTGATAAATAAAATTGTAGAAGACGCCGCTATCAACAATTTCTAGGAGAATACCATGCCTAAAAGGAAAAAAAGAAATAACAAAAAACAACAAAAGAAAAATCATTTTTGGGGCAAGTTTATTTTTTGCCTGACAGTTGCGCTTGTTGTTTATTTTGGTTTTAACACTCTGTCTTTTGCGCAGACTTTAAAATTCGCACAGATATCAGATGTTCATTTGTCAAAAAAAAATGTTGATACAAGCTACAAAGTTCTGGCAAGTTCACAGGAGCTTTTAGATGACGCTATAGAGCAGGTTAACGAGACACCTAACATTGATTTTGTGATTGAAACCGGCGACCTTGTGGACAAGCCACGTAAAGAACTTGTCGAAAAAGCGTGTAAACAATTTAACAGATTAAATGTTCCGTGGTACTTTGCATTTGGTAACCATGATGCAGCGATAGGTACAACTTTCAACAAAGATGAATATTTTGAATATTTGAAAGACAAAAACAAAAACATTACCGCTACTAAAAGATACTATTCATTTGTGCCGAAAACAGGCTATAGAGCAATTGTTCTGGATTCTACAATTGACTCAAGAATAACGGCAAACGGAGAACTTCCCCAAGAACAACTGCAATGGCTTGATACAGAGCTTTCAAAGGCAAAACTTCAGCAGCAAATACCTTTGATTTTTATGCACAACCCTCTGCAAGAACCTTTCCCCAGTTTTCATCACCGGCTTTTAAACGCGGATGAACTGCAAAAAATACTGGACAAATATGATATGCCAATTGCAATTTTTACAGGTCATTATCATGCGGCAAAAATTCATAAAGACGGGAATATTCTGCACGTCAGCACTCCGTCTCTTGTCACTTATCCCAACGCCTTCAGGATAATTACCATAAACAACTTGAAGGATAAAGTAATTTTTACTTTTGACTTTAGAGAAACAAGACTAAAAGAAGTTCAAAAAAAAGCAAAGTTAATGACCTTCTCGGCATCAACCCTTAAGGGGGAAGAATCTGACCAAAATACGGTTGTTATTATGCCAAAATAGTGTAAAATGGTTTATAAGCGGATTTTACACACATGTTAAAAGATGCTAAAGCTGCTGTATTACCGGCAGATTGACTATACCACAACAGGAGTTTAAAATGATAGATTCAAAAGACAAATTTATAGTCAAATTTAGAGGAGTACGCGGCAGCCACCCCAAACCGGAACACAACTTTCTTGAATACGGCGGCAATACCGCCTGTGTAGAAGTGTTTGTTAACAATCATCTTATTATACTTGATGCCGGCACAGGCATTATCAACTGCGGCAACGAAATTATGCAGGAATATATTGCAAGCGCCCACAAAGAACCAATAAATGCAACAATTCTTTTAAGCCACCTGCACAACGACCATATTCAGGGGCTGCCGTTTTTTAAACCTATTCATCAAAACGATGCAAATATTAATATAGTAGGTTTTTCTGCTTATGAAGAAGGGTTAGATGCATTAATTTCTCAACTTGTTTTTGATAAATCTTTTCCGCTCGGGCTTAATGAAATTAACGCAAAACTCAGCTTTTATGACATAAACGACAATTACGCGCTTATTTTTGATGAAAATGACAACACCCCTGATATGATAAAAACAGAAAAAGAAGAAGACGCACTCCCACAGGACGAAGAAGTTGTAATAAGCTGTTTAAAATCTAACTCCCATCCTAAAGACGGCGTTATGATATACAAAATTGCCTACAAAGACAAATCGCTTGTATACGCTACCGATACTGAAGGCTACATAGGTGCAGACCAAAAACTGGCTTTGTTTTCAAGAGGCACAAATTTGTTAATCCATGACGCACAATACACAACAGAAGAATACCTTAATACAAGCATGCCCAAACAGGGTTACGGACACTCCACGTTTGACATGGCTCTTGATACCTTTAAACAGGCAAAAGCAGAAAATCTCGCCTTTTTCCATTTTGACCCGAATTACAACGATGAATTTTTACATGAGATAGAAAATCATTATACTAAAAGTTGTAAAAACTGTATTGCACCAAAAGAAGGTATGGAAATTGTTCTGCGCTAAATTTTTAGTTGTAATATGTCTTTTATTTCTGCAATTCAATGCGGCATATTCTGTACCGGCAAAATACGGTGTGGTTTCTATTGATGCACAAAAAAATGCAGTAAATCACAACAATCGCGGAGTAATATACATGCAAGACAGGTATTACAACGCAGCAATCAAAGAATTTCAAATGGCTGTTTTGCTTGATCCTGACACTCAGGCCAGTTCTGTATACTACGCAAATCTTGCCAACTGCTATATGAAAATAGGTTATCCTGCACTGGCTCAAGACACTTTGCAAAGGGCAATCAAGCTTAACCCGATGAATTTTAACTATTATCAGGATTTAGCCGTAATATACCGAAGACTCGGGATTTTAGACACCCAGCTAAAACGCTGGAAACGAGATACAGCAACTAACCCGACAGGGCTTGTTATGCAGGGGCTGATTTTAATTGAACAGGGCAAAAACGACGCCGGTATGGCTAAATTATACGAGTTTGTTTATACAGAACCGGATCTTATTATAACAGCCGGAGTAAAAAATTTTATAGAAAAACAAAATAACGAAAAATTTTAATATTTTCAAAGTATCTCACTATATAAAAATACTTGTATCTATATTGCATTATCTATTTCATCACAATCTGCCAAAGAAACTTTTTCAAAGCCTGATTTTATAACGTCTTCGTTATTTTTACCTTTTTTCAACATATTATCAATTGTCTCACTTGTGACAAATACCGTATCGTTTGATGTCTTGTATGCCACGGAAATTTTATTTTTGCTGTTTTTTAATTCACTACAAGGAATATTGAGCTGCTGCATAAGGGCTTTAAATTTATTATAAATATCCTGACTTTTTTGAGTGTTTTTAGAGCCTAACAAAACAGACTGCAAATTTTCATTTTTTAAATCAAGTTTAGCGCGCAAAAAATTTAACACTAAAGAAAATGCATGGTTAATTTCTCTATCAGGCGAAAGGTGCATTAAAACAGCTTCATTGCCGTCGGTTATAAGACAAGCAGTACAATCAGCGATGTTTGTTGTATACACATCTTTTGCTTTTATACTTTCTTTTAATGTCCAGGGATAGTTAACAGAATATTTAGATGTGATTTGTCCGGAGATTTTTGCATATTGTGCAAGTGTTAAAGGTTTTATTCTTGATTTAAAACTTATCTTTTCCATCCGGTCCTTTCTTGTTGAAAACAACAAATATCATTATCTTGTATTTTTTTACAAAACTAATCAAAACATTTTTTTGCTATCAATAAAAAATACAAAATAATAATACAAGTATAAAGAAAATTTAGGTCATGCAATTTTTAAAACTTTTTTAGCATTAGCTGTTGTTGCCCCGGCGACTTCTTCAAAACTTATCCCCCTGAGCTGCGCAATCTCCTGTGCAACAAATTTTACATAAGCAGGCTGATTTTCTTTTCCTCTGAAAGGAACAGGCGTCATATACGGTGCATCGGTTTCTAAAAGCAGCCTGTCAAGCGGTACAATTTTGGCAACCTCTTTTGCTTTTTTTGCATTTTTAAAGGTTACAACCCCGCCAAGCGCTATATAAAACCCTTCTTTAATACATTCCTGCGCAAATTCAGGACTGCCGGAAAAACAGTGCATAACAACACCTGTCTCTTGTGCTTTTGTTCTTTTTAAAATTTCAAAACAATCCTGATGGGCTTCTCTGTCGTGAACAAGCAAGGGTTTATTTGCTTGTTTGGCTATTAAAATCTGACGTTCAAAAATCTCTTTCTGGCGTTCAATCTGAGATTTATCCCAGTAATAATCTAGCCCGATTTCTCCTACGGCTATTATTTTAGGATGCTTTAAAAGCTCTTTTATCCTGTTTTCCGCGGCTTCATTGTATGAATTGAGTTCTTCGGGATGAACACCGGCAGCTCCGTATATATTTTCATATTTCTCACAAAGTTCAACAATCCTGTCAAAACCTGACGGTTCAACCCCGGGGATTACAATTTTTTTTACCCCGTATTCTTCTGCAGTTTTGATTACATCATCAAAACTGTTTTTAAAATTTTCCATATCAATATGGGCATGAGTATCTATCAGCATAAAAAACTCTGTATTAAGGCTTTTTTATTGTTGTCATGTACTTTGTTTATAACGGTTTCTTTATCCACAGAATCAAGAAGGTTCAACTGCTTTAATGCGAGCACCGCCTCGCACAGAATAATTTCATTGCTGCTTTTTAGAAGGTCTGATATTTCCTGTTGAGATTGTGTAAGTTTGAACTCTGCAATAATCCTAAGCGCGCTGCTTATGCGCTGGATATCTGATTCTGGCAGTTTAAGTTCATTTTTTACAAGATTTTTCTGGGCGTTCCAAAAATATTCCTGCTGATGTTTTAACAATCCGAATATTTCCGTAATTTCCTGTTTTGTGTTTTTATCCTCATCAAAGGTGTATTCTTCGTTTTCACTAAGCATTTCAAACTTTGAAAGTGCTTTTAACAAAACAACCGCCGCATGAGAGTCTTTATTTTTTATATTGTAATCAATTAAAAACGAAAGAACCTCGTACAACTCAAAACAAAAAATCTGATTCAGCGGAAGAATTTCGCCCAGACCTGATAAAATATTATCCACGCATAAAAGCACCTGACTCTTATTTTCGTACGTGGTTAAAAGCTCCATAAGACTTTGAATATACGGGATTTCACCGGCAATGTTTTCACTCATTGAAGAACGTTCCATAGCGTTTAGTATATGTTTTACGGCGTTTTTATCCTCATAAGCAACAAGAAATTTTACAGCTTTTAAAACAGTAAACTCATCCTCAGAATTTAAAAGCTCTATAGCCTTTTGATAAGCATTGTCTGCATTCATCGCCCCAAGTGCTTTAGCAGAATTAAAAGCAAGGGCCTCATTGTCGCAAAATGCATACTGCATTAAATAATCAGCTGCAATAGTATCAGGAATATATGAAAAATATTTTGCAGCATAGGCTTTTTCATCGTCAGAACCGTGTTCAAGCAACTCAAGAATTTCGTCTGTCATATCTTCATTTGCATATTTGGCGAGAGAGCCTACAATTACATCCTCAAAATCAGGGCTGTAAATTTTAAAAAAAGCAAACAGATTTTTATAATTGGTGTCATTTATTGCTTTATTCAGGCGTTTAGCAACATTGTTTTTTACAAAATCAAACAAAAATTCGCTTTTATCAGCCAAAATTTTGAAAGCACCTGTGTTTGAGCTGTTTATTATTTCACACGCAGCAACAAGAGCTTTTTGTTCATCCTTTGCAGTAAGGTCTTTTATAAGTTGTTCATTATCCATAAATTTTATCCTGTATTTATCTGTCTAAGCGCTGCACAAAATCTAATAAAATATGCTGCAGGCTGTCGCACAGTTATAAGTGATTATTCGCGCAGGCTTAAGTTAGGTACAGATTTTTTGAGGTTGTTTCTTATTGAATCCATCTGTTCTTCAACTGCTTCATCTGTCAAGGTTGCTTCTTTATCCTGCAATTTTATTCTAAATGCCATACTCTTATAGCCGTTTTCAATGTGTTCTCCCTGATACACGTCAAAAAGTTCTTCACCGTTAAACAGGGTATTTTTAACGGATTTTTTAATGATTTTAGAAATTTCATCACAGCTAATATTTTCAGGTACAATAAAAGCCAAATCTCTTTGTACTTCAGGGAACTGAGGCAGCTTTTTGTATTTTACGGCGGAAATATGTACGGCTTTTAACAGTTCTTCTAGGTCTATTTCAAACAGATATACATTCTGCATAAACTTTTCTTTGTCTTTTAAAAGCGGGTGCACTTCTCCGAAAAATCCGACTTCAAGCGGTTGTTTGCCTAACATAACAAGTTTTGCGCATTTACCGGGGTGCAAAAAGTCTTTGTCCTTACATTGTCTTAACTGAACCCGGTTTTCAAGCCCTAAAAGAATAAGGAGATTTTCTATAATCCCTTTTACTGTATAAAAATCTGTTTCCGGTTTTTTAATCCAGTTTCCGCAGCTTACATCGCCTGTTAAAGCACCGGAGAGCATCCGTTTTTCAGTTACACCTGTATTTTTTTCATCAGCCTGTCCTTCAACAAAGTAGGTTTTGCCTGTTTCATAAAGTCTCAGGTTCTTTTGCCCGTTTGCAATATTTGTTTTTACAACATTTAAAATACTCGGTATCATTGATTGACGCAGCATTGTATGCTCTTCGCTTTGCGGGTTGCAAACTTTCACTGCTTTTGAATCGTCGTATTTGACAGAAAATTCGTTATACAAAGGCGCCCCGACAAGAGACGAGGTTACGGTTTCGTAAAAACCTGCACCTAAAAACATGTTGTGAAGTTTTTTTAGGATTTTGGATTCTTCCGTGATTTCAGGAGATTGCGTGTTTTTAGGCAATGTCGGTGCAATTTTGTCATAGCCGTAAATTCTTGAAATTTCTTCGATTAAATCAATTTCTCTGCAAACATCAACCATTCTGAAGGATGGAACTTTGAATTTTGCCGCAATTTCATTTTTACCTAACAGTGTAAAACCGAGATTGCCAAGAATTTCTATGCATTTTTCAGACGGAATTTCTGAGCCCAAAATACGTTTTATCTGTGCAAATCTGAGTGTGATATCTTTTTCAGGCAATTTGTTGTCGCCTGTTTCGACAATTCCGTCAACATTTGCGCCTGCAAGTTCTACCATAAGCTGCATTGCACGCATTAAAGCCGGTTTGACCATTTCTATATCAACGCCTCTTTCGTATCTGGCGCTTGCTTCGCTTCTGTAGCCGATACTTCTGGCTGAGCGTCTGTTTTGTGCCGGTGTAAAATATGCAGCCTCAAGAGCAAGATTTTTAGTGTTTTCATCAACTTCACTGTTTGCAGCGCCAAACACCCCGCCGACACATACAGATTTTTCTTTTGTAGCTATTAAAACAGTATCCGATGTTGTTTTACGTTCAACTTCATCAAGTGTTACGATTGTTTCGCCTTCATGAGCACGTCTTACGCAGAGATATCCGTTTAACTTATCACGGTCAAAAGCGTGTAACGGACAGCCGTATTCTAAAAGCACATAATTTGTTATATCAACCACGTTATTAATTGCCCTGATTCCGCAAGCGTTAAGACGTCTTTGCATCCAATCAGGAGAAGGTTTGATTTTTATATCATTTAAAAGCCCGACGCTGTAGTATTTGCAGCCTTCTTTATCTATAATTTCAACCTTGAATTTATCGGTAGAATTGTCCTGAGTGCTTTGAAGAGGTGAAAAGTTCAATTTTTTATTAAAAATAGCAGACAACTCTCTTGCCACGCCGATTACTGACATCTCATCGCCTCTGTTTGCAGTAGGAGCAACATTTAAAACTATATCTTCTTTAATTTGAAGCAGTTTTTCAAGCGGTTCGCCTAATTTTATATCGTTGTATATTCTGTTAAGAATAAGAATCCCGTCTTCTTCCTGCATATGTTCAAGCCCGAGTTCGTCTTGAGAACAAAGCATGCCCTGAGACTCTATCCCTCTGATTTTTGCAGGCGTAAGTTCAAACTGTTCGCCTGTTTTTCTGTCAAGAACTTTTGACCCTACAGATGCGTAGGGAATAATTTGTCCTTCTGCTATATTTTGCGCTCCGCAAACAACCGTTTTTGTCTCAGAACCTGTATCAACTGTCACAAGATGAAGTTTATCAGCATTAGGGTGCTGTTCTATCAATTTTATTTGTGCAGTTTTTATATTTGAAAATTTCGGGCCTGTTTTTTCGATTTCTTCAACTTCCAAACCGCTCATTGTAAGTTCGTGGGCGATTTGTTCGGGGGTTAAGTCTGCGATATCTACATATTCATTAAGCCATTCCAGTGAAATTTTCATTTTTATGTCCTTTTTTTATTTATTTATCCTAATCAATTTTATAATAAATAGAATACAATGTCATGTTAGATTACACCGGTTTATTTTTTATAGCGCATTATGGCTCGTTTCAATGCCGCAGCTCAATTGTTAATTTTTGGTTAAAAAAACAAATCCTCAAAAAAAACAGAGCAATAATATAAATGTTAAGAGAATAAGATAGTTGAAAACCGAAAGGAGCAAATTATGAGATTTTTAATAAAAAAAACACCGGACACATTTTTAAAATCAGTTAATGATGAAATCAGTTCAATTTTAAACAGAAACTTTGGCAGCTTATATCCTGAATACGGATTTACAGAAGATTCAGACAAATTGATGATGCCTGTAGAAATCAAAGAAAAAGAAAACTGTTTCGAAATCAAAGCCGAACTCCCCGGTATCAAGAAAGAAGACCTTGATATTGATATGGATAAATCTCACATCACAATTAATGCTAAAAAAGAAGAAGAAAAAGAAGAAAATTCTAAAACATATAAAAAATCAGAGTTTCAATACGGAGAATTTTCAAGAACAATTTATTTCTCCGAGGAAATTGATACCGAAAATACCAAAGCTAAACTCGAACACGGTGTTTTAAAAATAGAAGCACCTAAAATGAAAAAAGAAGATAATAACAACAAAAAACTCATAGTAGAATAAATTTTACTCATCGTATATCCTAAACATCAGTTATACCCTGTCCTTAAATTAAGGACAGGGTTTGTTTTTCAAAGAGTTTCAAAAAATTTACGTACAATAGCCGATACTGTTTTGTGCGCATAATATTATAATTGTTTTAATTACCAACCGGAGAAATGTTATGCCTCAACAACAGCAACAAAAAACAAATAACAATGCAAATAATTTTATAAATTATTTTAATGTTAAAGTTTTACCTTTAACTGACAGTATAGAAAAAGTTCGTTCAAAAATTAAGACAGGCATAATCATCTGGGCTATACTTGTGTGTGCAGTACCTTTGCTGCTGTGTTTATTAATAATTTTTTCAAAGGGGCAAATAACTGATAAACTGGCAATCATTCTATGTTTGCTGGTTCCCGCGGCTGTTGCGGTTTTTGCACCGGTTATTTTTATTAAAAAAATATATGCAATGTTTACCAAAGAAAGAATTATACCCGCTTTGTTAGGTTTTTGGGGGCAATTCACGTATATACCTCCGCTTAACCCGTTTTCTGCACTTTATAAGGCAATAAAAAACAAAACCGGTTTTAGCGGATTTTGGAGTGAATTAACAAAAGACAAAAAAACTAATATTTCTGTTAACCCAACTATACTGGCCAGACTTTTAAGATTTGACGCAATTTCTTATGATGACAAAATTGTCGGAAAACACAATGATGTTGATATCGAACTGGCTGAACTTAATACATTTTATACATCAACGCGCACTGACAGAGACGGAAAGCAAACAAAAAGCAAAATTTCAACTTTTAAAGGTGTTGTCTTCAGCGCAAAAATGAACAAAAACTTTAAGGGTATTACTGCTGTTTCTTGCGACAATATCGATAAACGCAGACTTCAGCGGCCTGTTGTAGGGGCAAACACAATAAGTACAATGAGCCTTGCTGATGTGATGTCTTTTGGAAAACAGATAGCAGACACAACCGGAACTATTAAAAACATTACCCGGACTGCTGCAGAAATGTCCCGTCAGGGAAAAAGCGAAACAGAGATAAAAAATCATATTGAAAACAAGTATAAAGACGATATTATCAAAGCAGGTTTTAAAGAAAGCAATGATGACACAAATACACCGCAAAAATTAGAAGATGTCCATCTTGAAGATCCTCTTTTCAACCGTAAATTTAAAATGTGTTCAACAGACCAGATAGAAGCCAGATACGTTTTTACAACAGCGTTTTTAAGCAGATTTATGAAAATAGCTGAAAAATTCAACTACAGATTACATGCAATTTTTATAGAAAACAATGTATACATACTCATTAACGCAAATAAAAACTGGTTTGAGATTCCGTTTTTTAAATCCTGTAAAGATCCAAAGAATTATCAAGAGTTTTTGAATGATTTTTCCCGGTTACTTTCGATTATAGATACTCTTAAATTGAATCAGAATATCGGTTTGTAATTAATAAATCGTTGCAGATGTACAAAAATTATAATATAATTCGATTATACAAGATTTTTAGGTGAAAAAATGGCAAAACATAATGATACAATTCCTATAGAAGTATGTATTTTAACAGTAGACCACGATATTAAAGGTACTGTGCATGTATCAAAATATACAAACACAAACCGTGAGTTGACAGACCTTTTAAATGATAAAGAAAGAAGATTTCTCGCTGTTACTAATGTAGAAATCTATCCTCGCAACTCAAACCAGCCGCCGCGCAGATACAACTTTTTAGAAATCCACATGGATTATGTTTTGATGGTGCATCCGTCTTCACAGGTTGTGTTTAAAGAATCTTCTAAAGCACAGGAAGACATTGCAAGATTCAGAGAGTTAAGAAATAAACTTAGCCAGACAAAACCATTTTAAATTGTAATTTCAGGGCCAAAAAATGAAAGAGCCAAAAAAAATTTTAGCAATAAATTTTGGCGGCATAGGGGATGAAATTTTATTTTTGCCGGCATTGTCAAGCCTAAAAAAAGAATTTCCGCAAAGTAAAATAACACTTGCACTAGAGCCGCGCAGCAAATCCGTAAAAGATTTGTCAAATTTAATTGACAATGTTATTTGTGTCGACATTAAAGGTAAATATAAATACTTCGAACTTTTTAAATTTTTACTCAAAGCCCGTTTGGGCAGATATGATATGGTGTTTTCCTCCGGAGCCAACAAATTTATACCGGTACTGTTGTTTTTGACCGGTATAACTTACCGTTACGGATATGAAAACGGGCCGTTGAGCAAAATTTTACTCACAAAAGCCGTTAAACTCAAAAAGAATCAGTATGCTTCTAAAATGTATCATGAGCTTGTGACGCCTGTTACTGATATAAAAACGCTTTATCCGGAAATTGATGCCGGAGAGGTAGAAAAAGAATACGGCTCTGTATTGATTCACCCCGGTGTCAGCAAAATGAGTGTTTTAAAACACATGGTCAAAACCTGGAAACCGGAAATTTGGGCAGAGCTTGTAAAAAAAGTACTTGCAACAGGTAAAAAAGTTTATTTAATCGGAGGCCCCGATGATAAAGACTGTATAGAGAAGATAGCCAAAATTGTAGGAGAAGAACCAAATTTTACAAACCTTTACGGCTCAACAAAAAATATCATGGATTTAGCACGATTAACTAAAAAAGCCGAAGTTTTAATCTGTTCTGACTCTGCTCCTATGCATATCGGTGTCGGGGTCGGGACAAAGACTCTTGCTTTGTTCGGGCCTACTGATGAAAAAAAACTTATCCCCGACGATGAAAGATTTATCGCCATAAAAAACAATGTTTCTTGTCGTCCGTGCCTTTGGGACAAGAGACAAACAACCTGTGATGAGTTAAAATGTCTTGATATCAATTTAGAGAATATTGTCAAATTAATATGATTTTGAAATACAAACACCAAAAAGGCGGGTTTAATTTACTTAAAACCCGCCTTTTTATTATGGTTTTAACGGCAATTATTCGTTAATATCTTTTACGCTTAAAGCGATTCTGTGTTCTTGAGGAGTGAATTTTTTAATAAGAACTTTCACTTCTTCCCCGTTTTTGTATACATCAAACGGATTTGCCTCAGGATCTTTCATTTCCGCAACAGGTAACAAAGCTTCTACACCCGGGAAAATGTTAATAAAAGCGCCGAAAGAAGTAACTTTATTAACAGTACCTGTTATGATTTCACCTTCTTTAAATTTATCTTCTATTTCTTCCCACGGATTGTCACCGATTCTCTTCAAGCTTAAGCTGATTCTTTTCAAATCATCGTCTATTTTTAACACCTTAACTTCGATTTTTTGACCGAGTGTTAAAACATCAGAAGGATGTTTAATTCTCTGCCAGGAAATTTCTGAAATAGGAAGAAGACCATCAACGCCGTTGATATCGATAAATGCACCAAAATCGGCAATTCTGACAACTTCACCTTCAACAATCTGGTCAACTTCAAGGTTAGAGATAACTTCGTCAACAAGCTGTTCTCTTTGTTCTGCAAGAGCCTGTCTTTGCGAGAGGATGAGTTTATTTCTTTTGGCATCAGCCTCAAGAACTTTTGCTTCGATTTCCTGATTCATAAGTCCATCAAAGGGCATACCGGTTCTTAATTGAGAAGCAGGGATGAAACCTCTTAAATCCTGAACTTCAACGATTACACCGCCTTTAACAAGAGAAACAACTTTTGCAAAAACAGTTTCGCCGGAAATTTTAGCATTTTGAAGAATCTGCCATGCTTGAGCGCATGCAACTCTTTTAAGAGAAAGCAGCATACCGCTTTTTTCGTCTTCATCTTCTTTCAAAATATAAAATTCTTTGCAGTCACCTATTTTAAGTTCGTCTACCATAGAAGCAGGGATTTCTCTTACAGGGAGAAAACCTTCTGATTTTGCACCTATATCAACAAGGTAACCGTCATTTTCTTTTTTTACAATCTGACCTCTTACAACATCAGCAACACTGAGTTTTGAGGTAAAAGATTCTTCCAATAATTTTTCAAATTCATCTAATTGAGCTGTGGTCATTTTTTATTTTCCTTTCTGTATTTAATATTGATTTAATTTTTGTATTACATTATCGATGATAACATCAGGAGTAGAGGCTCCTGCCGTCACACCAATATTTTGAGCTTTTTTTATAAGATTTTCATAATCTTTTAACTCATCATCGGTTTCAATATGTATTGTCGGGGTAATGCCGGATAAAATTTCAGCAAGATGAGTTGTATTTGCACTTTTTTTGCTGCCGACAACAACCATAAGGTCTGATTCCAGTGCAAGACTTCGCGCCTCTGACTGTCTGAGCGAGGTAGACGCACATATTGTATTGAACACCTTGAGTTCTTTTGCCAGCGGAATCAAATAATCAACAATGGATTTTAAATTTTCTATGCGTTGTGTAGTTTGCACAACAACCCCGATTTTTTTGTGCTCTTTTAAATCTTTTGCGTAATTTTTAAGAACCCCGACATCTGAGGCAACTATAATTTTATCGCCAAAAATTTGTGCATTAGCTTTGATGGCACAGACCTCGGGATGTTCCGGTTTGCCGACTATAACAAGCATAAAACCTTCTTTAACAAGCTGTATTGCTTTTTGCTGAACTTTTTTTACATCCGGACAGGTCAAATCAACGGTTTCATAACCTTTTTGTTTTATATCATCAAACACAGCAGGCGACGCACCATGACTGCGCACCACACACACGCCGGTTTTGTCATCAGGCAGGGAATCAACCGTATGAATCCCCAGTGAAGAAAGTTCATTAATAACATGTGAATTGTGAATCAATTCACCAAGAACAAAAATTTCTTTATTCGGATTTTGGGTTTTAAGTTTTTTTGTAGTAAGTACAGCCCTTTTTACGCCGTAACAAAAACCTGCATGTTTAGCTAGTTTTATATTTTTCTTCAAACGTTAATACGTCCAATCTTTAAGACTCACCTTAAAATAAGGTGGTAAAGATTTTATATCATGAACAATGTTTTTATACAATAGACTCTTTGCTAAAGTCTCAGACATTTACTGATTTTGCGTGTTATGTTTTAAGTGTAAACGCCACCCTCGGTAATATCTCCATCACAAACCGATTTTTAAATCAATTTTAAGTTTATGGATTATTTCAAAAATCAGTGTCATTTGATAAAAGACTTCTTTGTATTTTTCTTTATTCAATACTGTTACCCATGGTGAAAAAAACTCAAAAAAATTAGTCGGCAGATTCACAAAAATCATTATATAATTCTTATCGAAAACACAATAACAACGCGGTTTATTAAAATAATACTTTGTATATTCAATACTATTGTCAAAAATTTCCCCAAGATTTTTTAACCTTTCCAAAAAAGATGTTGTTAAAAGATATCTTGCTTCTATCTGGTCTGTAGAATAAACGTCATATATCTTTTCAAAATCAGGGTCTTCAAGATTAACTTTTTGAAAATTGCCGGCACTAACTCCTGCTTTATCAGGTCGGACAATAGTTGTACCCGTAAATTTTTTAGGAAATTTAACTTTAATAATTAAGCCTTCAAAATCTATTGTATCTTTGCCGTGAAACAGCTTTAATTCTTGTATGTAAACATCAAGTCCTTTGTATATTCCTACAATAACATCGTCATTCTGTTTACATTTTGCAAAGGGGAAAATTTTGTATTGATTTATGTCGTTTAATGTTACTATATCCTGATTAACAACATAAAATTTCCCGAATGATTTTAAAATTACAGGCAGAAATCTTGTCTTTATCTCTTTTTTTAGTTTACTAAAAAATACTGTATCTAATAACCATAAAGGAATACAATATGCCATAACTAACATGCCTAGTCTTATTGCTATAATCCTTGAAGGATCTGTTAAAACAGGCAAAGGAGTCAACAACGCTGCGGCTACACATATGCTGTATAGTGGCAGAGACAATAATTTGTGTTGTTTGACTTTTTTAAGTCTCTGCAATTCTATTTCTTTTAAAAAAGGTTCTATTCTTTTTTCATATATTTCATCGAAATTTTTTGAGTATTCTATGTATGGCATTGAGTTCTCATGACTATTTTTTATAAAATCATTTTATATAGATTTTTTCAAGAGAAAATCGGCTAGATACTGTAAAAAAGAATCAGAAAAATTATCCAAATCAAATTCAATAAATTAAAAATTTGCTTTATACTTTAAAGCTCCCGAAATTTATCGGGAGCTTTTTTCAATCTGATTTCTTCCTAACAGAAGTTGCCGAACATTGTGGCGAGTCCTTTACGACAAATAAAGGCACAGTTTAAAAATATTCTTTTTAATATGGAAATAAAAGAGCCCATATTATATTAATACCCAAATTTTCAATTTTTAAACATTTATAGGGGCATTTGTTACAAAAACTTTACGAGCTTCTTCTCTGTCATCAAAATGAATAGTTTTATCTTTTAATATTTGGTAGTCTTCATGACCTTTACCTGCAAGCAGCACAACATCATTTTCCTTTGCAATATTTTTTAGCATGGAAATTGCGGTTCTTCTGTCAGGTTCTACATAAACGGTTCTCGGATTCACGGTTTTTATGCCGGCAAGTATATCTGAAATTATCAATTGTGGGTCTTCACTTCTTGGGTTATCTGAAGTTACAACAACGATATCAGCTGTCTCCTGAGCAATTTTACCCATTTTGGGACGTTTTGTCGCATCTCTGTCTCCGCCGCAGCCAAACATGCAAATAAGATTGCTGCCTTTTGGTGTAAGCTCTCTTGCTGCTTTTAAAACATTTAAAAGCCCGTCCGGCGTGTGAGCGTAATCAACAATAACCAGCGGCTGCTTGTGGACTATTTCAAATCTGCCGTCTACACTTTTTGTTTCTTCTAATGCTTTTATGCATATATCCGGATCAAAACCTGCAGCAACGCCTGCGCATAGCGCAGCTAAAGCATTGTATACACTAAACATTCCGTTCATCTGCAAATTTATTTTTTTGCTGACACCGTTCACCAGACAATCGAATTTTGCGCCGTGGATTGAAAAATCTATGTTTGATGCCATTATATCTGCACTATTTTTTATACCGTATGTATAAACAGTTACACCGTCAGCTACAACATTTTTAAAACGCTGTGCATATTCATCGTCATTATTGATAACAGCAAAACTACCGGCTTTTAAAGATTTAAACAACAGTGCTTTAGCCTCAAAATAGTTGTTCATCGTTATGTGATAATCCAGATGATCCTGCGTAAGATTAGTAAAAACCGCGCCGTTAAAATCACAACAGCCTACACGGTTTTGCTCAAGAGCATGAGAACTTACCTCCATTGCAACATAATCAATATTGTTATCACTAATCATTTTTAAAGTCTTTTGTAATTCCGGAGCCTGTGGTGTTGTATGTTTTGCATCGTGATAAGTATCTTTAGCCGACATTTTATAACCTAAAGTACCAATCAGCGCGCATTTATGATTTGCATCTTCTATAATTCTTTGTATAAGATGTGTCACGGTAGTTTTTCCGTTTGTCCCTGTAACACCTATGAGATTTATCTTTTTAGACGGATAATCATAAAATGCAGCAGCCAAATCTGCAATTTGATGTCTTGTTGATTCTACAATTATCTGAGGGACATCAAGCTCCAGCTGTTTTTCGCAAAATATTGCGCTTGCACCGTTTTGCACAGCCATTTTAGCGTAATCATGCCCGTCTGTGTTTTCTCCTTTTAGACATACAAAAATGTCTCCGTTTTTAACCGTTTTGGAATTATACGAAATTCCGGTTATTTCGGTTTCTTTATTGTTTATAATATCTTCTGTTTTTACATTTTTTATAAGTTCACTTAACTTCATAACTTATTCCTTATTTTCAATGTATTTAAATCTTAAGAATCTTCTTTTTTAGGATTTTTTGCTGCCGGCGTTGTAGTTGCTTTAACTGCCGGTTTTGGTTTTTGATATTGTTTTACGGATTTTTTAACTGTTTTTTGCGGCGGCGGAGTTCTATCCGGTGCAATATTTAATATTCTTGCCGTTTGCAAGGCGACTTCTCTAAACACAGGGCCTGCTACTGTGTTACCCCAGAGTGCACCTTTAGAAGGCGAGTCTATTACAACATATATTTCTATCTGCGGATCAGTTGCAGGGAAATACCCTATAATAGAAGTAACAAGTTTGTTTGTGTAACCTTTGGCGCCGGTAATTGATTTTCTTGCAGTACCTGTTTTTGCTGCAACATTATAATCCTCAAGGTTAACAACCGATTTTGAACGTCCTATACTGCCGGCGAGAAGTTTTGTTACTGTTTGCGCTGTTTCCGGCTTAATTGCCTGAATATGCTTAACCTTTAAAGCCTCTTCTTCCGGTGAATATTTTATTACGTGAGGAGTAACCCTTACCCCGTTATTTGCAAGAGCTGAGATAGCCGACACCATTTGAATTGCCGTAACAGAAATACTATATCCATAGCCGATTGAAGCATGCGTTGACTTTTGCCAATCAGACGGCGGCGGCAATAACCCTCGGGATTCACCAGGAAGATCTATATCTGTTTTTTCGCCAATGCCGAATTTTTTAAGAACATTATAATGCTCGTTTCTTGTCATCATCAATGCTGCTTTAGCACTGCCGACATTGCTTGAGTGTTCGAACAAATAGTACAAATCTATATTTCCCGGATACGGATGAACAGCGTAGTCATAGTTTTTGATTACCCATTTATCAATTTCCATTTTACCGGTGTCAAGAATTTTGGAATTTTCAAACAACCTGCCGTTTTCAATAGCAGACGCAATCGTGAGAGTTTTAAATGTAGAACCGGGTTCAAACACATCGCTCAACGTCCAGTTTGTTAACTGGGTAAGCGTTGCTTTTTTATAGTTATTAGGGTTATAGCTCGGATAAACAGCATAGCCTAAAATTTCGCCGTTTTTCGGATTCATAACAATAACAGTACCGCGCAGAGCCTCTTTTTCTTTTATTACTTTATTTAATTCCACCTCGCAAACATGCTGGATAGCAGAATCAAGTGTCAATGTTATTGATTTTCCTTTTAACGGAGAGGTTGTTGCAGCAGGGTCTGTATCAACTTCATATATAATGTCACCGTCGGGTGTTTTTTCAAAGTTTACATTTTGTTCAACTTCTTCGAGTTTATCTTTTGCAGTCAATTCAACGCCCGCAGCAACATCAGCGTCAGGGTTGTAATACCCCAGGATATGAGCCGCCATTGTGCCTTGAGGATATACTCTTTCATTCTTTTTCCCAAGGCTTATTTCTCTCAGACCGAGTTTTCTTATTGCCTGTGCCGTAGTACGTGTCACATCTTTTTTTATTACAATAACTTTTTCATCCTGGGCAAGCTTTTTGGCAAGCTTATTTTTATTAACATTCAATATCGGGGCGAGAATTGCAGCAAGCTCGTTAGGCGTGTGGTCATAATATTCCTGATGTGCGTAAACATCAAACGAGGTTTTATCAGAGGCAAGCTTTATGCCGTTACGATCAAGTATAGCGCCCCTCATAATGAAATTTTTTGCTGTCCTCTGGCGTTTAGCCTGTTCGCGGTAGTTTTTGATATCAACAACCATTATTAAAAACAGGTAAATTATTATAATAAAGCTTATCAATATACAAATTATTTGCCAGAAAATCAGTTTTTTATCAAATTCTTTAAATTTTTCTTTATCGCTTTTATAATTCCGTCCCATAATAATTAAATTATACTATATACAACATTTTTGGGTGCGTTAATTTATGTAAAAAAACTCCGTAAAATAAAATTTTACGGAGTTTTAATTAAAATGGTTTGAGATTTAGTTATAACAAAGAATTAACCTCTGATACCTAAAGTTTTGATTAAATCTCTGTATTTTTGTAAATCTTGTTTTTTAACATAAGCCAAAAGTCTTTTTCTTTGACCAACCATCATCAAAAGACCTCTTCTGCCTTGAAAATCTTTTTTATTAGATTTAAGGTGTTCTGTCAATTCGGTAATTTTCTGTGTTAAAAGAGCTATCTGAACTTCAGCTGAGCCGGAGTCTTTAGCGTCTTTACCAAATTTTTTGATGATTTGAGCTTTTTCTTCTTTTGCTAAATTTATTGCCATTTTTTGTTCCTTTATCTATTTTAATCAGTTTAAGTTGGTGGCGTAAACTAAATAAAATACATTATTTGTTCCTAAATCATAACATCTCAAACAACGGCGTCAAGCATGATATAAGGATATTTTAAGATTTACTAAAAATTACACGATTTGAACATTCGGATTAAAAAAATTGTAAACAGCTTTGGCAGCGCGGGCATTAACCTTTTCTTTCAACTGTTCATAACTTGCCTGTGAAATTTTTTTTACATCTTTAAATTCTTTAATTAAAATTTCTTTGTTTGCTTTAGAAAGCCCTTTAATTTCGTCCAAAACAGATACAGTTGCTTTTTTACCCCTCAGCTGCCTGTGGAAAGTTATTGCAAATCTGTGTGCTTCATCTCTGATTCTTTGAAAGAAATATAAAGCAGGTGAATTTATCGGAAATATAACGGGATTAGAGCGATGGGGTTTAAAAACCTCTTCCAATTTTTTGGCAAGAGAAACAACATCCGGATGAAAATCATGTGCCTCAAAAATTTCCAAAACAGATGACAACTGCCCTTTGCCGCCGTCTATTATGATTAAATCAGGCACAGGCAAAGTTTCTGCCAATTTGCCGAAATACCTTCTTTCTACAACCTCCTGCAAAGATTTAAAGTCATAGGGTTTTAATTCTGTTGATTTTACTTTAAATTTTCTGTATCTCGATTTTTTAGGCAAACCGTTTTCGAAAGTAACCATTGAAGCAACGGTATTTGTTCCCTGAATATGTGAAATATCAAAACATTCAACCACATAAGGAAATTTAGACAAGCCCAGTTTTTCTTGAATATAGCTGCCTACTTCATTATAATCCCGTTGTATTTCAGTGAGTTTTTCGAGCTTAACTTTTTCAAAATAAAATTTTGCATTTTTTTGTGCAAGATTCAAAAGTTCAAGATTCCTTTTTGTCGGAGAATCAGTGATTTTTACTTTTTTGCCTGAAACAGATTCCAGCCATTTTGAATAAAGTTCAATATCTTCTTTTTCAAGAACACGCGGCACAACAACCGTATTGGGAATATCAAGCTCTGATGCCAGAGTATAATACTCTTTTAAAAAGGCCGCAAGGACTTCTCCTTCGTTTGAAAAATTTTCTTCATTTTCTTCAAGATTTTCAGTATTAGAAAACTGAAAATCCTTTTTATCCGTAAGCCTGCCCTGACGAATTTGCAGCAACGAAACAACAAACAGATTGCCTTCATAATAAACGGAAATAATATCCTGATTTATATTTGTATTTTCAAATACAACTTTTTGATGCTCCATTGTTTTTTGAACATCAAGCCAGCTGTCGCGGTATCTTGCCGCTTTTTCAAAGTCCTCTGCAGAGGCATATTTTTCCATTTCTTTTTTTAATGCATCAACGAGTTCTTTTTGTTTACCGGTTAAAAAAAGTTCTACATTTTTCAGGATTTTTTTATATTCATCAGGCGTAATAAGTCTCTGGCAAGGAGCCATACAACGCCCGATATGATAATACAGACACGGGCGGTCTTTAAATTTAGGATTTTTACACTGTTTTAGCGGAAAAAGTTTTTTAATCAAATCTAACGTAGCATACATTGCCCGTGAATCTGTATACGGACCGAAATATTTGCCTTTAATTTTATTCTTATTTGCTTTTCTGGCAACGATTATTCTCGGGTATTCTTCGTCAGTTATAACAAAATAAGGAAACTTTTTGTCATCTTTCAAAAGTACATTATATTTTGGTTTGTGTTTTTTTATAAGATGGGATTCAAGAATAAGCGCCTCAACTTCGTTGTCCGTAACAATGAACTGTATTTTGGCAATCTGAGGCACCATGACCCTGAGTTTTGGAGAATCATGGTGTTTATTAAAATAACTGTAAACCCTTTTTTTTAAATTTTTAGCCTTGCCTACATAGATAATTTCACCGTCTTTGTCATAATACTGATAAGAACCGCTGAGTTCAGGTATTATTGACAAGGTTTGTTTAACCTCTGCAGGAAGGTTCGACTTTTGAATACTCATAGTGTAATTTTAGCATAATATATCAAAGAATATAAAAAGCCCTCTGTTTCGCAGAGGGCTTTTTGTTTTATAAAATAAATTTGATTACTTATTCGGCTCTTTTAAGAAACTTTCATAATTTCTTGCAAGGAGCTGAGTTTTAATCTGATTAATAAAGTCAAGTGCAACACCGACCATGATGATTAAAGACGTAGCACCTATACCCTGCAGAGTCGTTATGTTTGTAATATAAGACGCACCTGACGGAATCAGCGCAACTATACCAAGACAAAGAGCACCTAATAAAGTAAGTCTTGAAATTATTTTATCAAGAGCCTCTGCGGTAGGTTTGCCGGGTTTTATGCCGGGTATTGATGAACCGTATTTTTTAAGATTGTTTGCAATTTCTTTTGGCTGCATATTTGGCATAATAGAAGCATAAAAGAAAGTTAAGAAAACAATCAAAAGGAAATACAGTACATAATGAACCCATCCTGAAGGATTCAGGAAATTAGCCAGCCACGTGATTGTATCTTTGAGAGCGCCTGCAGGCAGGTTAGCCTGACCTATAATGCTTATTATCGTAGTAGGGAAAAGCAAAATAGCAATCGCAAAGATAATAGGCATAACGCCGCCCGGGTTCATTTTAAACGGAATGTATGTATTTACGCCGCCGTATATCTTGTTGCCGACCTGACGTTTCGGGTTAACAATAAGAACTTTTCTTATTGCCTCCTGCATAATTACAATCAATACCATTGTGGCAAAGAAGATTGCCATCAACACAAGTAAAGATAACTGTAACGACGTATCATTAGCAACAAGCTGGCCTGTTTTTTCAAAATAGAACGGTATTCTTGAAATAATACCCACAAAAATCAGCATAGAACCGCCGTTACCAATACCTCTTTCAGTCATCAGTTCAGCCAGCCACATTACAAATACAGAACCTGCCGTAAGTATAACAGCAGAACCTATAAAAAATGCAATGTGGGATACACCCGGCAAAATAGCAGCCGGTGCCTGATGCAAAAGGTACAAAAGGAAAATACATGCCTGAAAGAAAGAAATAAATACCGTAAAGTATCTTGTGTATTGAGAAATTTTTCTTCTTCCGGCTTCGCCTTCTTCTTTTTGCAGCTGTTCAAGATGAGGAATGATTACCGTTAAAAGCTGCATGATGATTGATGCGGTAATGTAAGGTCCGATACCTAAAGCAAGTATTGAAACGTTAGCAAGAGCACCGCCTGAAAACAAATCGATAAAACCGATAATATTATTTCCCTGTGCAATTTTAGAAAAAACTTCGTTGT
>CALUQS010000068.1 GCA_944322975.1 Candidatus Gastranaerophilales bacterium | reverse complement strand
GCAAAGTTAGAATTTTCCGTCATGGAGTTAAAGATAGTTTCCGCAGCACCTGCTGTACCGCCGGCACCGGAGCCGCCGCCGCCTACAGCTTTAACGGTAAAGTCTTTTGCCGCTGCCGGAGGAGAGAAAACACACATTTCACCGTTGTTGTATGCAGTTTCAAACTGTGTGATTTTGCCCCTGTAGGTGCTTTTAACAACGTGTTTTCCGTCGCTGTCCATTGTGCAGACCCACTCGCCGTGCTCGCCCACTTCTTTATGTTTTCTTGTGATTACCGGCACAAGCGCCGCCGCCAGCAAGGAGGCTATCAAAAGCAATATGAGCGCTTCTGCAAGGGTAAATGCGTGTTTTGTCTTTTTCATATAATTATTTGCTCCGTTATATTCTTAACTTTATTTACGTCAATCATTCCCGCAAAATTTTACGGGAATGATTGTGTTATATTACCATGTTACGATTACTATGCCGTTGGCGCCGTTACCGCCTATGCCCCAGCCGATTTCGCTTGTATTAAACGACCTCGACCCCTGCGCTCCGCCGCCGGCTCCGCCGCTGCCCGGCAGAGGGTAGTAGTTGGCTTTACACGATTTCATGCCATAACCGTTATATTTATTGTTATAGTATTTAACCGCTGTACTGAATCCCTCCGGATTTACGCACGAACCGCTGTGTTCGTCTTGCAATCCGCCATAGATTTCTTCTATAAATTCAACACCGAGCTGGGACATTATAGAGGTTATTTTTTCTTTCAGCGCTTTTTGTATTGCCGCAAGAATACCGTTTTCTCCCGGTGCTTTGATTTCGTCTTGATTTTCTTCGCTGGCCGGGTTAGAGGCACGCGGCTGTCCGCCTTTTCCGCCGTCAGCGATGATTCTTGTGCCGAATCTTGAGAACTGTCCGTCCTCGCCTGCCTGACCGGAATCAGAACCGCCTTTGCCGCCTTTGCCGGGGTAGACTTTTATATATCCGTCTTCTTTTTCTTCCGCTGTTGAAAGCGGAGATTTTGTATAAGAGAAGAACGAAATTGCCCCCGGGCTGCCTGCACCGCCGCCAAATACAGGGAGTTCCTGTATAAGTACTATACCGTCATGACCCGGATAGCCGGTTCTGTGCTTGTGTCCGCCCATACCGCCGTTGCCGTATTCCAGAAAATCGCCGAGAAGTTCTTTAACTTCTGTTGATGCATAATTTACAACGTTATTCTCGGATAAAGATACTACACCGGGGGTTCTTTTACGGATTTCGCCCCAGACTTTGAATTTTGCTTCTTTTCCCGGTACCTGAGGTTCGAGTGTATAAATTTCTTCAGCATCGCCTGTGACATCTGAACGTACATGGTTTATTGCAAACTTTTTAAACGGGTTTTCAACACCATCTTCTCTTCTGTAGACATTTTCACAATTACTACCAGTAACATTAGCTTCGCCTTTACAGCCGCCGACAGGTTTGCAGCCTTTGAATATTTTTTTACGTTCATGGGCGCCGCCGCCGCCGCCTGCTGCTCTGACAGTAGTGTCTTCATTACTCTTAAATATAGAAGGGGTGCCGTTGCCGCCGCCCTGTTTGCGGTGGGTAGGCTGGGTATTAAATTTTAAATCTTCAAAATACTGCTCACCAAATTCATGCCTTATAAGTTTCGGGTTTTTAAAGTGATGATACAAACCTATTGTAACGGTGGTAATCAAAGTACCCAGCATTACATCGCCGACACTTTGTCTTTGTCCGCCCTGTCCGCCTATGCCGACCACAACGTTACAGATATCGCCTTTTTTCAGGTTTACCTGAGCAACCTGAACAGCGCCGGAGTAAGCTCCGCCGCCTTCGCACAACACGCCGCCGCCGCCGCCGCCGCCGCCGCCGCCGACTGCAACAATTTGATAGATACCTGTATCAGACGCAACATAAGTCTGCTCTGTAAGATTGGGGTCTGCTTTAAAGGTTTTTACCTGACCGATACCGGCCTCGCCTGCTGCACCGCCGCCGCCGCCGCCGATTACGGTAACATTAAATCTTGTTACGCCATCCGGCGGTTCGAATTTTGCATGCTGGTCATCGCCCGTGCCTTCCACAAGGTCGGCTTTTTCCGTGCCGTCTACGAAAACATGCAGTTTATCTTCCTCGTCATAGAACGCCATCCATGTGTTTTTATCCTTTGCGGCTGCTCTGTATTCCTTTGAGGCTTTTATTACGGGGATGCTCGCAAGCGTCATCAACACTATTATTATCATTGTTACCAGCACTTCAGCGAGGGTGAAGGCCAGTATCTTTTCAATTGTCGGTTTTTCGATAATCATGTGTGCTCCTCATTTTTTTGCTAAAAACAATATAATTATCGGCATTTTATAAAAATACTTTAGTTTTTTTTAAGAAATGTGTCAATTTCGTTACAAAAAAATCGGTATTTTATATGAGAGGCCTATAATATATAAATACCCAATTTTTTGATTTTATAACGCTATTGTGAAGTTTTGTAAATATGAATTTTTTGAAATTGGCGCAAACCCGCGCAGGATGAGGGTTTGAGGTTTTGGCGATTTGGCGCGTTTTTGGGGGGTGGGGGATTTGTGGAGTTTTTCTAGGGGGCGGGTGGTTTTTTTGTTGGGGCTTTGCCATCACCCAGACCCTTTGCTTGTTGACCCCCTCGCCAGGCGCTTTGCTTGTTGACCCCCTCACCCCAGCCCTCTCCCCGCGGGGAGAGGGGGAAAGAGAAAGAGAAAGAGAAAGGAAAAAGGAAAAGAAACGAGAAGAAGAGAAAGAAAAAAGAAAGCGGAGGAGTTTTTACAACCATTTGTGCAACACCCCCTCGCCCTCCGGGAGAGGGTTGGGGTGAGGGCTGCACTACACAAGGACTCTCTCTTCAAGTGTGTTATAATCAATACATGAACAAACTTATCACCCTCGCTAAAACTTTGAGAAAAAAACAAACACCTCAGGAACAAAAATTATGGAATATTTTAAGAAACCGTCAAATACTCGGGTTCAAATTTAAACGGCAATTTCCTATCGGTAATTACATTGTTGATTTTGCTTGTCTTGAAACAAAATTGATTATTGAAGTGGACGGTGGACAGCATAATACAACTGAAGCTATTATTTATGACAACGATAGAACACGTTATCTTCAAAATCAGGGGTTTAATGTCTTAAGATTTTGGAACAACGAAATTGACGATAACATTGAAGGGGTTTATTTAAAGATTGTAGAATCTTTATCCGGCTTTGCCGGTTGAATTGCTTATTGACCCCCTCACCCCGGCCCTCTCCCCTCGGGGAGAGGGGGAAATTTTAAGGGGAATTCTATAGACGTCCCGACCCTTTGCTTGTTGACCCCCTCACCCTGCGGAGAGTGGGAAAATTTAATGCAGCACGGGGTTTTCTTTTATCTTTTCCAGATATTTTTGCACAACCCCCTGCGGCATATACATATACAACCCGTACAAGTCTGAAGTATCTGTCTTTTGCCCCTCAGGAGTTTTTGATATTCTCTTTTCGATAATTTTATTCGGGTCATCTGTTCCGTATTTCTCTACAAAATCATAATAGTCTATGTCTTTATCATATTTGTCTACCCGCAAAAACCTTCTGCCCCTTTTATAATGCGCTACTATAGAATCGCTCTCCGCCATTGACACTATATTAGGCTCGATACCTTGCTGCAAACAGTATTCCACTGCTATTTGATCCGCAAGTCTGCCTATGCCGCTATATTTTGTTTCATCATTATTTTGCAAATAATATATTGAAATTCTGTCCCCGCTTATGCCTTGCTCTGAAAAATCGTCCAGCAGTCTTGTGTTTTCAAGTATGTCATAGTCAAAAAAGCTCCTCATTCGTGCCTTTTTCCAGTCATCTATCACCACAAAACCTATTTCCTCATGCGTTTTTGGCTCTAAAAAATAATAACTGACGCTTGCTTTATCCTCGGATTTTGCTATATCTACACTCACCGGTACTTTTTCTGTCTTTCCCGTTTTTTCATCCAAGACTTTTTTATACACCACGCCTTTATCCAGCGGGTTCATCACCGCTTTTATCTTTTTTGGCGCTCTTGTTTTTGCGCAAATGTGATTGATTTTTATCTCTACCGGTTTTATTGTCCTTTCAAAGACATCCCTTTTTAGCGGGTTTATCACGCCGGTATCTTTATCTGTTCTATTAACCCGCTGTTTGGGTTTTATATAACTATCAAGTTGTAATAAGCTGTTAAAATCGTTTATGTTCATAATTTAATTTCATTGTTTCAACTCTACAAAACCTTGGAATAAAAATTATTGCTATTATATGATAAAATATTAATATTGTTTTAATCTCTTATTCAGGTTTTATACATATGAATTTTAACAGAAATTATTATAAAATACTCGGGATTGAGCCGACCGACGACGAAAACAAAATTAAAGAGGCATACAAAAACCTTGTAAAACGCTGGCATCCGGATTTAAACAACAATTCTCCGGAAAGCAGGCAGATGATGAAAGACATTAACGAAGCCTATGAAATCCTTTCTGATTTCAGGCTAAGAAACGAATACAACAAAGTCGCTTTTGGCTCGGTTAAAGGTAAAAATAATTCACAAATATATTCTTATACATCTTCATACAAGCCCGCTTCCCCGGAGGTTCGGGAACGTGTACGGAAAAAATATGAAAACAAATATCAAGACGCAAACAAGTATTACAGCGATTTTGAAAAAAACATAGAAGAAGGCAAAAAAAATACCTGCACAGGTTCTTTTTCCGATAAATTATACCTCATAAACTCCGATGCAATGTATTTGCCCTCAGGCGTAAGATTTTTTATGCAGCCTGTTTTTATTATTGTTGCTATTGTCTGGCACGGGGCTGATATTATCAGCAATATTTTTATAGCTTTTTTAAGCCTTTTTGCCACGCAAAAATAAATCATCGCGTGCATTACTCGAACTTATTATTTAAAAAAAATCCGGCTTAAATTCGTATCCAGCATTACCTGTCCGCCCAGCGGAAAAGTTAGAATATCCTTGCAATGTCCGAATTTTAATCCGCCGATTACAGGAATTTTAAGACTGTGAGACAAATCGTTGAAATAATCATTGAAATAGTTCTCGTTATCTATCCCCGAAAAATCACCCAGCACAATACCGCTCAAATTGTTTTTAAACTGCTGTATATTCAACAACTGCGTAAACATTTTGTCTATTTT
Organism: Candidatus Gastranaerophilales bacterium; assembly: GCA_944322975.1. Lineage (GTDB taxonomy): Bacteria > Cyanobacteriota > Vampirovibrionia > Gastranaerophilales > Gastranaerophilaceae > Limenecus. The sequence continues at coordinate 5,267 of CALUQS010000068.1, read as the reverse complement.
ATAAACAGGTTCATTTATATCTTCTGCCACAAATACAAACTTTTCTTCAGGTATAAAGTTTTGCCCGCAAAGAGATTGGACTGTCGAAAGATTCCCACCCCACAAAATACCTGAGCTTACACCGTGATAGTAGACTTTAGCAGAATCTATAACTATTTCTTTTATTCCGTTTGTAAGTGTTTCAAAAAAAGAATGCTCACTGAACAAAGACACCTCTGAACCAAAATCAGAATACGCCATTGGCGCGTTATAGGTAACAAGTCCTGTTTTTTTGTATATCATAAGCATTAATGCCGTTATGTCAGAATAGCCGCAAAAAATTTTAGGGTGTTGTTTTATTGAAAGGTAATCTATTTTATCAAGCAGGCGTATTGCTCCGTATCCGCCTCTGGCTGCGATTATTGCGTCTATTTTATCATCTTTGAAAAAATCATTTATTGCTTTTGCCCGCGTTTCATCGTCTCCGCATAGATAATTTACACGCTCTTTTGCATTGGCTGACACTACTACTTTAAACCCCTGATTTTCAAAGTATTTCTGTGATTTTTGCAATTTTTCATAATCTTTTATATCGCCGCAAGCGCATAAAATACCGATTGTATCACCTTTTTTTAGTTTTTTTGGAAAAATTTTGCGCATATTTTTTTATTTTTTACTTAGTTTCTCGTATAATTATATTATATATCCGACAGGGAGCAAAATTTTGACAGAAAGATATCTTCCTTTATACAGAAAATACCGTCCTCAGACTTTTAAAGACTTAATAGGACAGGAAAATATTGTAAAAGCACTCACTAACGCCATAAACCTGAACAAAATTTCTCATGCGTATTTATTATGCGGACCGAGAGGAACAGGCAAGACTACTACGGCAAGGATTATCGCAAAATCACTAAACTGCGCTAAAGGCCCGACTCTTGAGCCTTGCGGAGAATGCCCAAGCTGCAAAGATATTGCCAACTCAACGCCGATAGATGTTATAGAGATAGACGCAGCGTCCAACAGAAAAGTTGAAGACGCCAGAAATATTCTTGAAAAAATTCAGTTTGTGCCTGTTAACGGAAGATTCAAAATTTACATAATAGACGAAGTCCACATGCTGACAACTGAGGCGTTTAACACCCTTTTAAAAACTCTTGAAGAGCCTCCGGAAAATGTTATTTTTATCCTTGCCACAACTGAACCACACAAGGTGCTTGACACAATTATTTCCAGATGCCAGAGGTTTGATTTTCGAAGAATTACTACCGAAGACATTGTTGCAAGGTTAAAATATATTTCTCAGCAGGAAAATATTAAAATTACAGAGGATGCTCTGTTCACAATAGCAAGAAGTTCCGCCGGAGGGATGAGAGATTCACTTGCACTGCTTGACCAGATTAGTGTACTCGATGCAGACAAAGAAATAACGTCCAACGATGTTAACGAAATGCTGGGGCGCTTGTCTTTTGAAACACTTTTTGATTTAAGCAGCGCAATAGTAAACTCGGAAACACAAACGGCTATTACCCTTTTAGATTCTGTTTACAACAAAGGGAACGAACCTTTTCAAATTATCACCAACCTCATACAGTATTTCAGAAATCTGCTTGTGGTGAAAAACTGTTCTGACAGAAAAATTGCAGCTGAACTTACGCAATTGAGTGAAGCCCACATATTGCAGCAAAAAGAACAATCACAAAACCTTGAACCGGAACAGATTCTTTATATTATAGAGCGTCTTTCGTTTTATTCCAAAGAGATTAAAGACACTACCAACAGATATTTATGGCTTGAATTATGCGTTATAGAGCTTTCTTCCAACGTAAAATTTTCATCATACTCCCAGCTTTTAGACAGGATTGAACGTCTGGAATCAGGCAATACTAATATTCCGGCTGTTCCCGCTTTTAATATACAAAAGCCTAAACAGGCGCAGGCTATGCATGTTCAGAGTGCAAATCCTCCAATATCTTCAGCACCACGAAATACAGAAGCTTTACCCGAAGAAAAGTCCGATGCTGCACAGACTGCTCAATTTGAAAAACCTTCTTTTGTAATACAACTACAGAGTGATACTGTACATAATATAAATACTGCAAATACAGAAATCACCCCTGCGAAAAAAAATGAAGAAGCACCTTCTCATACAGCACAAACCTCACAGGATATTTCTTCTATCTGGTCGGGGATTTTACAAAATATTACAAGTATTCCTTCAAGAATGTTTTTCTACAACCTTTCACGACCGCTTGAACTTACGGCAGAAGGTATAACAATAGGTTTTGCCAAAGAAATTTTTGTAAAACAGGCGCAGGACAACAGCAAAAACGCTCCTTTGAAAAAAGCGGCTATGGATTATTTCGGGGTTAATGATATAAATATCCACATAAAACTGGTTGACGAAAATGAGATACAAAGTGCAGCGCCAAAACCTTCGCTTGACAAACTTGAAAAAAAGGCACCGCAACCTGTTAATACTGCCTCCTATTCTCAAGAGGAGGAAGAAAGTATTGCACTTATAATGAACGAACAGCCTCATTCAAATGAGGTGAGTGATGTTATTGAAAACAACTCAAAACAGCCGGTTTCTTCAGAAAGCAGTTCGGTAAAAAAAAATGATACCCCGTTAAATATTTCCGACAGGTCAAGAATGGTGATGGAGCTTTTTAACGGAAAATTTATAGATTAAATAACAAAAAAGTCTTCCGGAATTTGGAAGACTTTTTTATTGATATTATAACGAAGCTCTTTGTCTGGCTTTTTTATTTTTTTCTCTTTTCTCTTCGATTCGTTCAATACGCCTGTTTCTTTTATACCCGTAACCGGCATAAATGCTTACGCCTATTAACAGCCACAACGGGAATAATAATGCGTGTTTTCCCATGCTTATAATAGCAACACACATCAAACTTCCGCAAAGCAATATCCCGAGAGAAGGGAACAAAGGCGAGAACGGCACTTTGAAAGGTCTTACTCTGTCAGGGTCTGTTTTTCTCAAAATCAAAACACTTACACAAACCATGATAAACGCTGTAAACACACTAAATATACAAAGCTGTGCAGCAAGATTTAAGTCTAAGAACAAGCAGCCTATCATCATTGCCCCGCCTACAAGCCACGTAATTACATGGGGGGTTTTGTATACAGGGTGAACCTTTTTGAGGATTGTCGGAAAGAAATTGTCTCTTGCCATAGCAAAAAGTATTCTTGTTGCAGCAAGCTGCATTACCAACAATACCGATGTCAAACCGGTTAAGGCGCCTATTGAAATAAAACCGGCAATCCAGTTCTGTCCTGTTTTTTGTATAGCATGAGCAATAGGTGCGTTAATATTAATCTGATTCCACGGTACAACGCCTGTTAAAACAAGAGCTACAAATATATAAACAATTGTGCAGGCAAGCAATGTACCTATAATACCTATCGGAACATCTCTTTGCGGATTTTTGGTTTCTTCTGCCGCTGTAGAAATTGCATCAAAACCTGTATATGCAAAGAAAATTGTGAACGCACTAATCAAAACACTGCCTACACCGTTTGGCATAAAAGGAGTCCAGTTTGCAGGTTTTACATAAAACGCGCCAACACCTATAAACAGGGCAATTACAAGAAGTTTTATAGCGACCATGATACTTGCCATGTTTTTAGATTCAGAAATACCTTTTACTAATATATATGTAACAAGTGCAATAATACAAATTGCCGGAATATTTATACAAATCGGAAGAACGCCAAACAGATGAGGAATATGGTCAGCAGGATTCATCCCCATTTTTAAATAAGCAGCTTTAGCAGAACCGTAATCACTAATCAACCATAACGGCGGATACATAATGTGATGAACTATCCCCTGCAATGCAGCCGGAAGATGAGTCGTATAAGTTTCAAAACCTCTTAAAAACTGGAACAAATATCCTGTCCAGCTGCAAGCTACGGCAATGTTACCGATAGTATATTGAAGCATCAATACCCAGCCTACCATCCAGGCTGCAAGCTCGCCCATTGTTGCAAAAGTATATGTATAAACACCGCCGGAAACAGGTATCATTGCCGCAAATTCCGCATAGCATAACGCAGAAAATATACAAGCAATAGCTGCAATAATCATTGATATAACAAGCGCCGGACCAGCCCCGGGATGAGCGGAAGTCCCGACAACTGCCGTACCTACCATTGAAAAAATACCCGCGCCGATTACGGCACCTATACCGAGTATAATCAAATCAATCCATGTTAACGTTTTATTCAAGCCGGTTTCTTTTGTATCAGCTATCATATCGTCAGGATTTTTGGTCTTCAACAACTTAGAGATAAAGTGTTCAACCAGTTTCGGTTCAGTCACATCTTGTTGGCTCATGTAAATTTCCTTATATTTAATTATATGTTAATTGTTGTTTTTTTAAGAAGGGGGAAACCTAATTTTTCTCTTTGTTCAACGTACAATTTAGCAACCATTGCTGCCATTCTTCTTACTCTGTTGATAAAATTGATTCTCTCATCTTTACTGATTACGCCTCTGGCATCGAGAAGATTAAATGTATGAGAACATTTTAAAACGTAATCATATGCAGGCAATACAAGTTCGTTTTCAACACAGTTTTCGACTTCCTCCTGATACAAATCAAAAAGTTTAAACAGTCTTTGTGCGTCAGAAAATTCAAAATTGTATTTAGATTGTTCAATTTCATTTTGCAAATAAATCTCACCGTATTTCAATTCGTTATTCCACATAACCTCGTAAACGGAATTTACGTTTTGAAGATACATGGCGATACGTTCAAGCCCGTATGTCAATTCAAGTGCAACCGGTTTAATTTCCAGACCGCCTACCTGTTGAAAATACGTAAACTGGGTAATTTCCATACCGTCTAACCAAACTTCCCAGCCGACGCCTGCCGCACCTAATGTAGGTGATTCCCAGTTGTCTTCAACAAATCTTACATCATGCTGCGACAGGTCAATGCCCATTGCTTCCAGACTTTTTAAATAAAGCTCCTGAGCATTATCAGGCGAAGGTTTTAAAATAACCTGATACTGAAAATAATGTCCCAGCCTGTTAGGGTTTTCGCCATAGCGGGCATCTGTCGGTCTTCTGCACGGTTCAACCATTGCCGTATTCCAAGGTTCAGGCCCCAGCGAACGCAAAAATGTCGCAGGATTCATGGTGCTTGCACCTTTTTCTATATCATAAGGCTGTTGAATTATACATCCGTAGTCTGACCAAAATTTTGATAAATTTAAAATTAATTCTTGGAAGGTTAAAGCCATTCTCTCTTGATTCCAGT
>CALUQS010000067.1 GCA_944322975.1 Candidatus Gastranaerophilales bacterium | reverse complement strand
GTGAATTGCCTGCCCATTCAATGGTAAGTACACCACCCGGCAGATTTACATTCACTTTGCTGTCGCAAAGATTATTTAATATTGCGGCAACAACGCTTGCACATGCTCCTGTCCCGCAGGCAAGAGTTATCCCGCAGCCCCTTTCCCAGACGGCGACATCTATTTCATTTCTGTTCTTAACCTTAACAAATTCTACATTGGTTTTTTCGGGGAAAAGGTTATCATGTTCAATAGCATCACCGTATTTTTTAGCAAGTTCATGGATATCACCGTCTTCGTCTTTAACAAAGATAACGCAATGAGGGTTGCCCATGCTGACAGCGTTTACACTAAATTTTTTAATTCCGTCCCACAGAGGGTAGTTCAAATTTTTACTGCCTTTAAACGGAATTTTTTCGGGTTCCAACACAGGCTTGCCCATATTAACTTTTACTCTCATATCGTCAAGAACTTCCGGAACAATTTTGCCTGCACCGGTATGAACCGTAAATTTTCTTTTGTTAACTATTTTTTTGTCAAAACAAAAACGGGCAAAACATCTCATTCCGTTTCCGCACATTTGAGCAGTTGAGCCGTCTGCCTGATAGAACAGCCATTCCAAATCAGAGTAGGTTTTCGGGTTTTCAACGGGAATAAAAATACCGTCAGCTCCTATACCAAAGTGTCTGTCGCAGAGTTTTATCGCAATTTGAGGAAATTTATCTTCTATTTTTTTATACTCATTGTATTCCATTAAAATAAAATCATTACCGGCACCTTGCATTTTTGTAAATTTCACCTGTGTCATAAGTATTATTCCCGTTTTTCTTGTAACAGAGGAATTATAACATATTTAACAGACAAAATAAAAAGCCTTTGACGGTGTATCAAAGGCGATGATTCGGTTAGTAATTTTGGTAGTTAGGTTATAGAATTTATGGAGTTAGTTAAAAAGGATTTTCACACTTAAAAAATTTTCATTCACACTTTTAAAATTTTGAGTTTTCCTGCTTTTATAAGAACCCTCAAAACTAAAAATTTACTGTTTTAAATAAATTGTTTACAAAAGTTTATAATTAAAAAATTTTTTATAATAAAAGTGAATTTTTATACAGTGTACATTTTTATCAAATATTAAGTTTTGTCACCGATAACATAGAATAATGTCTTTAAAGTAATGCTGATTTACTATATACTTTTTGTAAGATATAAAAAACTCAGGAGTTAGTATTTATGGAAGTCAGTAACATTTACGCAATAATTCTCGCAGGCGGTTCGGGCAGCAGACTATGGCCTTTAAGCAGAGAAGTTCATCCGAAACAGTTGATGAAAATAGATTACAACTATACACTGTTTCAGGCTGCATTTATGCGATTGATAAACTGCGTTGATGACAAAAACATTTTGAGCGTAACAAATGTAAAACTCGAAAGTCAGGTAAAAACACAACTTAAAGAAATGCAGGAAAAATTCTGCAGAAAATCAAGTTACCGTATAATTACGGAACCTGAATGCAAAAATACTGCTCCGGCTATAGCACTTTCCATTAAATATATAGAAAAACTCCAGAAAGACAGAAATTCTAAGGAAGATCCGATAATCGTAGTCGTACCTTCAGACAATTTGATTTTGGATAACGAAAAGTATTGCAAAACGATTACGGAAGGTATTAAACTTGCGCAGGACAACTATATTGTTACTTTTGGTGTCAAACCTGATAAAGCTGATATCGGGCTTGGTTATATTAAAGCCAAAAATAACAGAAAAATCCGTGCTGTTGCCCAAAATGGTATGAAAGTCGAAGAATTTGTTGAAAAACCCGACATAGAAACAGCATGTGAATTTGTTGATTCTGACAGATATTATTACAACAGCGGCATATTCATTTTTAAAGCCTCTGTTATGATGGGAGAAATAAAAAAATACCAGCCTGAAATTTATTCAATAATAAAAAATGCGGGAATATCTTCTCAAATTCCGACTATTGCTTATCAGGAATATAAAGAAATGCCGGATATCTCAATAGATTATGCAATAATGGAAAACAGCAAAAAACTTGCAATGATTCCTCTGGAAAGCGACTGGAAAGATGTCGGCTCATGGGAAGCCGTATATGACGTTTCCGAAAAAGACGATGACGGAAATTACATAATGGGCAATGTTCTTGATTTGGACAGCAAAGATTCACTTGTTTATTCAACATCAAAACTTATTACAACAATAGGGCTGAATAATACCGTGGTAGTTGAAACAGAAGACGCTGTTCTTGTATGCGACAGGGCAAGAGTTAACGATGTTAAAAAAATAGTAAGCCATCTTAAAGAAAGAGAAGACGAAACACAATACTCGCATAAAACTGTTTACAGACCATGGGGATATTATCAGGTTTTAAGCACCGGAAAAGGCTTTTTAACCAAATGCATTTACGTTAACCCCGGAGCTAAGCTGAGTTTACAGCTGCACCACCATAGAAGCGAACACTGGGTTGTGCTTGAAGGAAAAGCTTTTGTAATAAAAGGTGACGAAAGCTTTGAACTTGATAAAGGGGAAAGCATTGATATTGAAGTAAAAGAAAAACACTCGTTGCAAAATCCTTATGAAACTCCGTTAACGATTATGGAAGTTCAACAGGGTGATATTCTTGATGAAAATGATATTGAACGTTTTGAAGATATGTATGGACGAATTTAGCAGTCATTTATTTATAAAATTTGTGTAATTCTGAAACATCCTGCGCAGGATTCTTTTATCAAACGTGTGTTCAGAATCTGACCAACGTTCTTTGTTATCATTTTCCACCGGTAAGATCCTGAGCTCGCAGCGCTCCTCTGGATGACAGC
>CALUQS010000066.1 GCA_944322975.1 Candidatus Gastranaerophilales bacterium | reverse complement strand
TAACTTTGTGCAAATTTCTGTTTTTGGAATAAGCAGCACCCGAGCCGAAAAGTATGACATTAACATTATCATTTTTATATTTTAAAAGGTTTTCAACCATTTTAAGGTTGTCTTTTTCACAAGACTCAGGGTCATTACAGCCCCTTACTCCGCCAACGGACGCACAGTGAATGACAGCATCAATTTTGTGTGCGGCAAAAAATGTCATCACTTTATCAGTGTCAGTCAAATCAAGTTCAAAACTGCGAGGGCAGATAAGGTTATATCTGTTATCCAGATATTCCTTTATATTTTTTCCGACAAACCCGCCTGAGCCTGTAATTAATACGTTTTTCATAAAATTATGGTATCAGATTCAAAGGGTTTTAACAATATTTCATACAGAGATTTGGTGCAATAAATTGCACCACGCTGACTGCACGCAAAAGAAAAGTGTCCAGATTCCGGAAACGAGTCTATCTCAGACAAATTTATATACAGCCTAATCAAGAACAAATCATGGAATTGATTGTTTCTTTTTCAAGAAAATTTGTCTCTTCAACAACAAAGTGAGGGGTATAATCTTTTAACACAAGCATTTTGTTGATTTCAGTGCTTAGACCGGCAAAAGACAGGGCAACCTGAGACGGTTTTTTAGAGTTTCTTTCATTTATAAACCCGAGCACGGTATCAAGTATTTCAAGCAGCATGGCTCTGTTTATATGTGCAAACTCATAATCTTCAAATATTTCCATCAAAAAAGGATATGAGTCCAGTGCATTCAGAGCATTAATTGTTTTTATTTTTTTTCTTATATCTTCATCCTGAAGGTCGGCAAAAGTAATCCTCAGATAGTACATTGAATATCTGAAGATGTTTTTGATTATAATTTCTCTTTTTTGAAATTTTGTGATTTCCTGATAAAAATCAATAAACTCTTTAAGCAGATTTTCCTTTTTAGGAATAAGTGCATTCTTTTGTATAGTCAGGTAGTCTATTAAAAACATTTCAAAAAGATTTTTTGATAATTTTTCAGAGGCGTCGATAAAAAGGTTTTCCATCTCGAGCCAATATGCATTGTACAGACTTGTTAAACCGTTATTTTTCAGGTCGGAAAAGATAAATCTTCTGACTTTAGAGACCTCGCTTAATTCATTAAATTTATCACTTAATGCAACCATGCCTGCATTATAGAGCATGCTTTTACATCAACGCAAATTGTGTAACAATCTTTAACAATTACACTTCAAAAAGCTTATGCAGCCTGTAGCGGATATCCTCTTCGTCGAGCTCTTCCGTTAAAATATTGTAATCAAGTGCTTTTTGAAAGTATTGCGCGGCAACGGTATTTTCTTTCAAGATTGCATAAGAGCGGCCAAGATTGAAATAAGCCAGCGCATAAGCTTTATTACCTTCGATTGCTTTAGAGAAAAGTCTTATTGCTTCGTTGACATTGCCTATATCATCAAGATAAATAACCCCAAGGTTGTTATAAGCAATGGAATATTCCGGATTCAGCGCGATTGCTTTGTTGTATGCAACAATAGCTTCTTCTATATAATCTCTTTCCCACAAAGCCATACCGCATTTGCAATAGGATTTTGCGTTGTCAGGGTTAATTTTAATTGCGTCGCAATATGCTTTAATTGCATTGTCGTATTCTTCAACAGAAAAATACACATCACCTATTGCAAGGTGGCTTTCCTCCGAATCAGGATTTAAAACAGCCGCAGTCTGGTACAACACGATTGCAGCCTCGGGATTGTTTTTTATTTCAAGATACACAGAGCCTAATGCCTGACAAACTATAGATGTCCAGTAAGGGTCGGGATTGATATTTATTGCAGTTTGGTAGTGTTCTATAGCGTCATCGTATTGTTCAAGCTGAACAAGGGCAAATGCCATGCTGTTGTGATAAAACGGGTTTTCACTGTCTCGTTCCAAAGCCATGGAAAAAGCGTTTACAGCCGGCAGACTCTCATTTTTTTGAAGGTAGAGATGCCCTAATTCATAATAAATTTTGTCGTTTTCAGGTTCAATTTCTAAAAGTTTTGTATAACAGTCTATAGCGTCGTCATATTCCTGCGGAAAATGTGTCTGAACAAGCGTTGCCATTTTGACAAGAGCGTCTCTGTCATACGGGTTTGATTCAAGCACCTTTTTATACGCATCAAGGGCGATTTCAGGCGCATGTTCTTTTATGCAAATATCGCCTATTTTGTTGTAAAAATACTCATCACGACCTGTATTAATAGCGGCAGAGTCATAAGTAGCCACCGCAAGTGTGCTGTTTTTGATTTTTTCCAGAAAAGCACCATAGGTCTTGTATATAAACACGAGTGCATCATCTGTAACGTTTTTATAAAGCATTCTTAAAGACGCCAAATCCCACAACACAGTCAAACAGCCCGAGCATGCATAATAAACCATTCTTACAAAATCAACAAAAGACGGTTTCTGGTTATTTATTTTTTCATAGAGCATGGACGCGAGAATTAATCTCGGGCGTGCAGAATTAATCGGGTTAATTTTTATAGCATCTTTAAATTCTTTTTCAGCCTCTTCAAAATCATGCGCAAGCTTTAAAAAGTAACCTGTATACAAATGCGCATTAGGATTGTCAGGGGCTATATCTATGGCAATTTTACACTGTTCAATAGCCGAATCCAACGATATTTGTCCGTTTTCAAACATAAGACTAGCCAGACGATAGTAGGTCTCGGGTATTTGCGGGTTAAGTTTTATTGCCTGTATATAGTAATGTACAGCGTTTTCCAAATCAGCGCTGTTGCTTCTTAACAAATATTTTTCGTGGTAAATTCTCGCTTTTTCGAGCGTATTCAACACATTTTGTTTTTTCTCTTTATCCTTCGTTATGTCGCTATATTCTATGTTAGCGGATTTCTTTTGCTCTAGCATGCCTACCTCAGTCTTATGTCTTTATAGTCGTCGAACAAAAATTTAAAAAATTTAACTATTTATAAAGAAATCCTCCACTTATACCAAATTTTTATAAATTCATATAATTTTATATAGTCAACTGACTCCGGTATATAAATATTTGTAATAAATTAACCCTCACCCCTGCCCTCTGTCTTGAAATCGGACGTTTCGGGCTCCTGAACGTAGCCCTTCACAGTGGCACTGGGTTCGTTTCACTCACACGGCGTGCCAGTCCGATTCCGCTCCCCAAGGAGAGGGAGAATAATTAAAATGAATTCTGTAGCCTCACCCCAGCCCTCGGTGGAGAATATTTATACATCAAAATGGCTGTCATCCTGAGGAGCGCAGCGAGCTCAGGAACTTACCGGTGAAAAATGATAACAAAGAACGTTGGTCAGATTCTGAACACACATGTCTGGTAAATGAAGCCACCGCCGGACGCTTCAGAATGCCAAAAAATACAGAGGGCCGGGGTGAGGGCTGGCAGACAACACAAAATAAATAAAAAAACAAAATATGAAGATATGTAAAAAGTTGTCTAAAAATCCTAAAGTTTTATCCGAAACGTGCCGATTAAATATAATGTGTAGTCTAAATAAGAAGGGCGAGCGTATGATTAAAAATAAAAAACAATTTTTAAATGAGAGTAATAAAGTTAACTGTCATCCTGAGGAGCGAAGCGAGCTCAGGATCTTACCAGAAAATGACGCCAGCCAAGAACGTTGTTCAGATTCTGAATACTCCCGATTATCGCAAAGCCGCAAAGATGAACGCTTCAGAATGACACTGCTTCGCAGTATGCAAACTGCAGGGCTATCTCTTGCATTGTCATTCTTTATCGCAACTCCTGCGCTGGCCGACGTTCCGCTGCCAACATTAGATAGAGTAAAAGCAGAAAACACAACATTTATCAATTCTGCTCACTCGTCTTATACACTAACGGAAATCACAGACCCGTATGCAGATTTGCAGGAAAATGCAATTAAAGTAAATATAGGCGACAAATCATATTACTACACACCAAATGACGGCGATGATACAAAAACATTGCAGCTGATATCAGCAACTGGCAATGCAGCACTGGTAGAAACAACACCGGACAAAGCCCTCTATATAACACCAGACGGCAAATATTATACGTATAATACGGATAAATTGCCCAATTCTGGCTATAAACTCACACCATACACACGTCCGGATGAAAGCGACCCTCTGCCTGATAATGTAATCACACTTTACAATAAAAAGGATGTAGTAAAATACTATGACCCAACAACAGGTGAAGAAGTAGCAGCCGGCGACAGACAACCCGATATTGAGTATAGAGAAGTAACAACAATCGAAACAACACCTGAATACTATTCTGTTGAACTAAATAAAACCGAATGCGGCGACCCCAACGGCACAACAACATTAACCTACGGCTGGGAAAAGAACGCTGATACCGGCAATTTAGAATTTAAACAAGACCCGCAAGCACCCGTGGGTCAGACAATAACGTATAAATACAGCCCTGACTCTTTTGCCCAAACAGTAGAAGGTCAAACCCTAAATAACCCGACAGTTACAGACCCAGAAGATACATCTTCAAACAAACCATATATATTTGATAGCGGAGTTGGCTTAAACAATCCGGAAGGCAGTACAACAAGTATAGATAACGTACTTTACAAAGATAACAAAGTAACAGGTGAATTAATTTCAACCTCTACATCTTCTCGACAGGGATATCATTATGCACAAATTGCCGGCGGTGCTGTGTATAACGCAGGCGAGTTGATTTCTGTAACAGGTGCTTTTATCAACAATGGCATTGAGGCAACCCAACAAGGAAATTACGCAGACAACTATGCTGATGGCGGGGCTTTATATAACGCCGGAACAGTAGGCGACATATCGGCTGATTTTATAGGCAACTATGCCTCTTCTACTAGTGATGAAGCCTATGGCGGAGCGATTTATAATGAAGGAACAATCGGAGATATAACAGGCGATTTTATCGGCAATTATGCGTCAGGTGAATATGCCTTTGGCGGGGCCATTTCTAACGAGTATGGAACAATCGGAGATATAACAGGTGATTTTATTGGTAACTATGCGTCAGGTTCTTCTGCCTATGGCGGGGCGATTTATAATCGTGCTGGATACGGCACTGTAACAATCGAAAATATAACAGGCGATTTTATAGGTAACTATGCGTCAGGCAATTCTTATGCCTATGGCGGGGCGATTGATCACAGAGAAGGAACAATCGGCGATATAACAGGAGATTTTATCGGCAATTATGCGTCAGGTGAATATGCCTTTGGCGGGGCCATTTCTAACGAGTATGGAACAATCGGAGATATAACAGGTGATTTTATCGGGAACTATGCGTCGTCTACTAATGGAGACGCTTATGGCGGGGCGATTTTGAACGGTGTTGGTACAATCGGAAATTTAACAGGCGATTTTATAGGTAACTATGCGTCAGGCAATTCTTATGCCTATGGCGGGGCGATTTTTAACGATTCAGGAACAATCGGCTATATAACAGGTGATTTTATCGGCAACTATGCATCTTCGACTAATTATGAAGCCTATGGCGGGGCGATTTTTAACAATATGGGAACAATTGGAGATATAACAGGCGATTTTATAGGCAACAAAGCGTTTGGTTTAGGCGGTGCGATTTATAACCAGCATGGAACAATCGAAAATATCACAGGTAATTTTATTGGCAATTATGTGTCTTCTAGTGAATCTTATGCCTCTGGCGGTGCGATTCATAATCTGGATTATAGCACAATTGGAAATATCACAGGCGCCTTTATAGGTAACCATATAACAGGGAAATTTTCACGTGGTCTTGGCGGTGCAATTGGAACTCAAGCTGGATTTGAACCTCAAACAATATCAGGTACATTTATTGGTAACTATGTTGAAACTAAACTGGAAAACGGTATAGCACTGGGCGGTGCTATAGGAAATTACATGTCAGACTGCTACGGGTATGTAACAGACGAAGGCGACATTGTTTTTGGAGAATATGCTGAAATTAAAAACTCATCATTTATTAACAACTATGTAAAAGCAGAACAGGGTAAAGCAGCTGGCGGGGCAATATTCAGCACATACTCCGTTAACATAACAGCAGACAACGGTCAATCCGTATTTTCCGGCAACAAACAAATATCAAAAGACGGTGAAGAATTTAATGCTCTGGCTGTGTATACATGTGCATTAAAAGATGAAGATACGGGTGAATTGATTTATGTGAATCCTGTTACAGGCGATGAATATACTACAAATCCTAATAAAATAACATTAAAAGCAGTGAATAACGGGGTAATAGTCTTTGATGACACAATCCGCGGCGGGGCAATGTATTGGGACGCATTTGAAGATTGCTCATTAGAGCTTATAGAAACCCCTGAAACAGCGATAGAACTAAAGATAACAGGTGACAAGACAGGCAAAGTCAGCTTAAACAACTCTGTTATTAATGCAAAAGTTTCATCAGAAAATATATCTCTTAATCTCGGACAAAACAACGTATTTGAAAAATCAGATTTTACAATCAATTCAGGCTCTTTAGGATTTGTAAACGGCATTGCAGAGCAGCAGATAATGCAATCGGCAAACATAGACGGCGAGATAAACATGGCACTGGATGTCGACCTCAAAAACGAAAAAATTGATACACTGCCTGAAAATGTCGTAGTATCAAAAGATGCACAAATTGGGGTCAATCATCTTAACCTGTTAAACGATGCTGAAAAAGACCGAACAGACATTCTTTTTGCCCGTGATGACTACAAAACACAGGTGGCATACACAGGCGCATCTCCAATAGCATATTCGCCGATTTACAAATACGACGTGGGCTACAACGCAGAAACAGGCGAGTTCTTCTTTGTCAGGGGCGCAAATATTACAACAAACCCTGACACAAACACACCGGTAATAACGCCAGGTACTAACCCATCTGACGCGTTCAACCCCTCAGTTTTAGCTTCACCCGTTGCAACGGTTGCAGGAGCATACACAACGCAGCTTCAAACCTTCAACTATGCCTTCCAGCACGCGGATACGTTTATGAACATACCTTACCTTGAACGTGTTTCTATAATCAATCAGGGCAAATACGCAATGAGTCCGACAGCAGACGCAACAGACGTGGGAACCTTCTCCCCCCTTCTTACAAAAGAAGAGGATGCCGGTTTCTGGGTAAAACCCTATGCGTCTTTTGAAAATGT
>CALUQS010000065.1 GCA_944322975.1 Candidatus Gastranaerophilales bacterium | reverse complement strand
CTTCACGCTCGCAGAGTTTCGCATAAAGACTTTCTGTCTTAGTATGCTCAATCTGCTCGCTCCCCGGGCTGGGTTCACTTTCTTTCACACGGCGCCCGTCCGTAAATCCGCCAGGATGACATTTTGTTGTTGTTTTGAAACGTCCGGCGGTGGAGTCGGACACAAGAGGGGTGTTTTCACAATCCAACATGCCGGAAAGGTTTGCAATTTCTATCATAGGGGTATTTTTACCCCCCGAAACTCGTAAATCGTTGGGAGACAAGGGTTTTGACTTATTTTTATTATAAATTTTATCCATTTCTTAACTCCTGTGTTTATATAAACTTTATATATAATTAATACCCAATTTTTTAAATCTTAAACACTTTATATGCTATTTGTTACAAATTTGTTACAAACATGAAACGATTAAATCGTCTAAAAGCTCGATTTACAAAGAGTTTTGAAGTGATTTAAGATTTTTGATTTTTACGCGTTTTTTGTTGAATACCACCTTACACCAAGCCTTTTACTTATTGCCCCCTCACCCCAGCCCTCTGTCTTGAAATCGGACGTTTCGGGCTCCTGAACGTAGCCCTTCACAGTGGCACTGGGTTCGTTTCACTCACACGGCGTGCCAGTCCGATTCCGCTCCCCCGAGGTGGAGAGGGGGATATTTAAGCTACCTGCTGCCCCAGCCCTCGAATGGAGAATATTTATACATCAAAATGGCTGTCATCCTGAGGAGCGAAGCGAGCTCAGGATCTTACCGGTGATAAATGATAACCAAGAACGTTAGCCAGATTCTGAACACACACGTTTGGTAAAAGATTCCAATGTCTGGCGCTTTTCAATGACACCATGCCGGTAAAGTGTCTTACTAAAAACATAACAAACAAATATTTTTGTTGCGGCAAAACATCAAACCACACTTATTTTAAGCTTTGAGAAAAAAACAAAATATATTAATTATGCAAATTATAATCACTACAACTTGTAGTAAAAGCCGCAAGATTTTTTGCGTTATTTTTTTGAAACAACTTTGTTATCTCGGATATAGTGCTGCCGGTTGTTAATATATCATCAAAGATAAGAAAATTTTTACCGGTTATTCCTTCAAAGTTTGCTTTTAAAGCTTCAAAAGCACCTTTAAGATTTTTAGCCCTTTGTGCTTTACTGAGTTTATACTGGGGTTTTGTATCTTTAACCCTTATTATAAGTTTTTCATTGATTTCATAGCCCGTTAATTTTGCAAACTCCTCAGCTACAAGAGACATGTGGTTGTAATGACGTTGTTTCAACCTTTTTTTGCTGACAGGCACAGGGACTATCACAAAACTGTTTTTTGAAATTTCAAGATTTTTCCAGTACTCATACATTATTTTTGCCTGATAAAAGGCAAGTTCACGCTGTTTGTGATATTTTAAACCTCTTATCATTTTTTGGATATTATCACGATAAACGGTTGCGCTGTAAACTTTAACGCCGTTTATAACCTCCAAGCTGTTAAACGGCAAAAATTTTACTTTTGCATAGCATTTTGAACAAAACCTGGAATTTTCTTTTGAGGTTTTGCAAAAATAGCAGCGTTTTTTATATATCAGGTCGAGTAATTGTGATAAAATTCCAAACATACAATAATTATAATAACTGTTTTACCTGAAATTGTATATGATAGAATAAATATTATAAAAAGTGATTTTTAGAGGGAAAAATTTTTTATGAATATCATTATAATGATTTTGCTGATAAGCTTTTTGATTCTTGTTCACGAGTTAGGACACCTGCTTACGGCAAAAATGCTGGGGTTCAAAGTAACAAGATTCGGTTTCGGTCTGCCTGTAGGACCTACGCTGTACAAAGGCAAAATCGGCGATATAGAAATTCTTGTTCACGCCCTGCTTTTAGGCGGTTATGTTTCCTTTCCCGATGACGAAGAGGACACAAATGTGCCCAAGGATTCTTTAGACCTTTTTCAAAACCAGCCTGCCTGGAAAAGGGCTATTGTACTTATAGCAGGGGTTGCTGCAAACATGTTATGCGCTGTAGTTTTAATCATGTGCACTGCTGCTATTACTCACAAACTACCCTCTGACAGGGCTATTGTTTTTGTTAAAAGTGTCGGCGAGGCAAAAGGAGCGTCGGTTAAAGCTTCCGGTTTACAAAAAGGCGATATTATTTTAAGAATCAACAATTCTAATATTATTCAGCCGTTCCAGACAAATATTTACGCTAAAGCCAGCAAAAAATTTGACGGTTATATTTCCGACAAATCTTATAACAACGCTTTAAAAGAGTTACAGGTCAAAAACCCTGAGATAAAAGACTCGACACAGCCGATTGCCAAAGGTACGGTTATAAAACTAATCAAACCGCAGGACGAAGAGGCTATGCACCTTTCTGCCGCAGCGTTGATGGGTATTGAAAGAATAAAAAACGACAAAATTAAATTAAACAAGGCTCAGGTTAATTTAAGAAATTCGCTTGAAAACAAAAACGAATACACATCTGACGGACAAACCTCTTTAAGCGACATTGCAAAAGCCGTATCAGATACAAGAAAACCAATGTTTTTCACTGTCAAAAGAGGAGACAAAGTACTTAACCTGCCTGCAATATATTCCAACGAAGAGGGGTTAATAGGTATAGAGCGCGACGGAACAAGAATTTTTATAAAAACTGATTCGCCTGTTAAAATTGTTACCGGATCTTTGCAATATACCTGGATTAACACAAAATACACGCTGCTCGGGTTAGAAAAACTTATAACAGGTCAAATTCCGGTTAAAGAACTTCGCGGTATTGTTGCCGCAACAAAAATGGGCGGTGATATGATTGAACAAACCGGTATTTTAAACGGTATTTTGTTGACGGCCATTATAAGCATCAACCTTGCTGTTATGAACCTTTTGCCAATACCGGCTTTAGACGGCGGCCATTTGATGTTTTTAATTATAGAAAAATTCAAAGGCAAACCGCTGGATGAACGGGTTACGGCCAAGATAAGCAATTTCTTCTTTTTACTGTTGATTATTCTTATGATGGTGCTTATATTTAACGATATATTTGCTATCATCACTAAACAAATATAGTTAATTTGATAACAAAAAATTAAAAGACAGATACTAACAAGTATCTGTCTTTATTGTATTTGTTAACAGAAAAAGCTTTATATTACAGGCTTTTTCAAAAGTTTTGTAAACTTATGTAAAGGTTTTATTAAAAACTGCACATTTTCTCTAAAGTTTTAAAAAAAAATGCCGATAACAAATATGTAGAACAAATTACAAAAACAGGAGAAGATAAAATGGCAGAAAATATTCACGGAATTGGTATCAACACAAGTTCAGTAAACCCTTACGGCAATCAGGCAAAAGGCAGCGAGGCCAAACCTGAAGAAAAACAACCCGAGGTAAAACAAAATGCAGCCCAAAATCAAGCTGTTAAACCGGAAGATGTATTAAATTATATGGCGAATTCGGCAATAGTAGTTAACCCGAAAGCGGCAACAAAAACTTATGATGTATCAAAATACGTTACACCTGAACAAGCTGCACGTATTGCCGGTTTTGTAACAAGTTTTGAAGATCAGGTGGCTAAAGGATTGATTGCTATAAACGAAATGGAAGAATTTGAAGGTCTTTCAGAACCTGCAAAATATGAAATAGCAGCCGCTATGGTCAAATAAGTACGAAAAAGATTTAACATTCCATAAACAGTATCGTTCACTTCATTTCTACACAATATCCCCACTCCATCTTCTCCAATATGATAGAAGTGTAAAGCCTTTAGTATAATGACTAAAGGCTTTTTATTATGTATAATGCGGATATGTATATCATTGAATTAATTGCAAAATTAATAAAAAATGAAAAACCAAACAGAAGAGAAACAACACCCCCCATGCCGCCTGAGGTGGATTACGAAAACACATGCAACCATGTATTCCTCCCTCTCGACAGCACAGGAGAGACTCTTGCCTGCTCAAAATGCGGGCTGGTAGTAAAAAACGACCCCTCAAAAGTAAAACCAAAAAATCCCTTTACAATGTAAAGATATTTGACTTTTATATTTACGGACACAGGGGCTTTGAAATATAATACTTATAATTAATATATATTTCATAAAATCAAGAGGCGAGGTCCTGCACAGATAAAAAATTTGATTTGTGCGTCTGATTTAAAGGGAGTTTCCCAAAAATCATGGATTTCAAGAAGGAAGGGTAACCTTGAGTAATATTACTAACGGGCATTTAAATTCTTCATTAAAAAATTTCTCCGTCGAAACAGTCAGAAATCTTTTAAATACTGATAATAAAGGCATAGCTAAATTATGCGCGCAGGTCTCTTTAATGCCTAAAAAAGATGAATACGGCAGAACTTATTTTACGAGAGACGACTTAGAGATTTTAAGACGCGTTAATGCAATGAATCAGGAGGTTCAGGAAGTCAAAAATCAGAACAAAAAATCTTATGCGTCAGTACCTCTAAAGCCTAAAAAACCCGTAAACACACCGGCAGCACCGGTATTTCAACCTGAAGAAAATCCTCTGCCAGAAGGGGTTCAACCTATACCCAAAACCGTCAACTTTCCGATGAAAATGAACTCTAACATTGCAGTTGAAAAAATATGCTCAGCGTTTTCAGATATGGAGGTAAGCCTCAGAGAGAAAATGTCTCAACTGCTGGAAGAAAAGCTGGATGAAAAACTCGACGGCATGGACGAGGTTGTAGTTGAGCTTGTGAGATGCAAAACAGAAAACGAGACTCTGCGATACAAGATGAACGAGCTTAACAAAGAGATTTACAATCTTAAAAACGAACTCAGCAGATACAAGCCACTGGGCTTAGGATTTTACGTAAAAAACGGCGGTAATTCTTCGCTTTTATAATTTTTTGTTCTGTGTTGATTGTATAATATTTTCCGGAGGGAAAATTTATGAGCAAAAATAATTATGTATATGTACTGGACGGAAAATTATATATAAATTTAACAAACCTTTGCACAAACGATTGTGTATTTTGCATACGTTCCATAAAAGATGATGTTGTCGGGGCAAATCTTTTTCTAGACAGCGAAAAACTTGATGTAGCAGAAGTTAAAAAACAGCTTGATGATATAAACCCTGAAAACTACAAGGAGATAGTTTTTTGCGGTTACGGTGAACCTATTTTAAAACTGGAAGAATTAAAAGAGGTTGCAAAATACATCAAAGACAAATATCCTCATCTTAAAACAAGAATAAATACTAACGGTCACGGCAACATTGTTTATAAAAGAAATATAGTTGGGGAATTAAAAGGATTGATAGACAGTGTTTCCATAAGCTTTAACGGAGAAAACAAAAAAGTATACGATGAACTTTCACGCCCGAAAATAGAAAATGCATACGAAGGGATGAAAGAATTTATAAAAGAATGCGTAAAAGCCGGTATTCAAACAACCGCAACCATTGTAACAGGTTATAAAAATTATAAAGTTGACCTGCCTGATTGTAAAAAACAAATAGAAGAACTTGGTGCAACATTTAGAGAACGACCGTGGCTTGATAACGGCTATTAATAAAAACAAATTTGTAACAGATTAAGGTGCAGCAAACTCTGCACCTTAATTATTTGAATACAATTAAATTTTTTTGATAGAATTGAAATGGCATTTATTAATTTACTAAATAAAGGATAGAAAATATGTTAGATATAATACTCGGGCACCTGATAGCATTTATAGAAGGGGTTATAACAAAAACCGGTGCGTGGGGAATAATGTTTCTTATGGCAGTAGAATCGTGCAACATTCCATTGCCGAGCGAGGCTATATTACCTTTTGCAGGATACATGGTCACAAAAGGTGTTTTCAGTATCCATGTTGCCGCTTTTGCCGGAGCCTTCGGTTGTGTACTGGGTTCAATCCCTTCATATTATTTAGGCTACTTTGGCGGACGTCCGTTTGTGGAAAAATACGGAAAGTGGTTTTTAATCAGCAAAAAAGATCTTGAAGACGCAGACAAATGGGTCCAGAAATACGGTGACTGGGCATTTTTTATTTGCAGAATGCTGCCTGTAGTAAGAACATTTATCTCTTTTCCTGCAGGTATTTTAAAAGCTAAAAAGCGTATATTTTTTACGCTTACTTTCTTAGGTTCGCTTGTATGGAGCTATTTTCTTGTATTTGTCGGCGTAAAAATGGGTCAAAATATGGAAACTTTTAAACATATCTGGCACAAATTTGATATAGCAATAGTTTCTGTATGTTTTGTACTGGGTGCAGCATATCTTTACAAACATTTTAAACATTTAAAAGAAGATTAACCGCCCAAAAATTAATATTAAACAATAAACTAATTGCAAAACTCACTCACTTTTGTACAATAGTTTTATGCAGCTTATTATTTATATATTAAAAAGATTTTTGCAGGCGATACCGTTGTTGTTTCTGGTATCAATAATAAGCTTTTTTATAATCAGGCTCAGTCCTGTAGACCCTTTAGGAGAATTAAGACTTAATCCTTCAATTTCACAGGAGACTTTAAAAGCCGAACAACAAAGGCTGGGATTGGATAAACCTAAAATAGTCCAATACGGATTATGGCTTAAAAGCTTTTTAAAAGGAGACTTAGGCGTAACCGTTACCGGAGAAAAAGTCAGTGTAAAGCTTATGGAACGTATTCCAAACACTCTCTTGCTGACAACAGTGGTTATTTTGTTGACGTGGTTGGTCGGAATTCCGTTGGGAATTTATGCTGCACTAAACTGGAAAAAACCTATAGACAGAATTCTTACGGTTGTAACCAGTATAGGGATGGCTATTCCGTCTTTTTTCTTTGCTCTGCTGCTGTTAATTTTCGCCGTTAAAACAGGCTGGTTCCCGACAGGAGGAATGACGAGCTATAATTTTTCCTCGTTATCCCCTTTGCACAAAGTTATTGATATCCTGCACCATCTTGTACTGCCTGTTATTGTTCTTTTTACAATCTCGTTATCAGGTTTACAAAGACAAATGAGAGGGAATCTGCTTGATGTTTTAGGTTCTGATTATGTAAAATTTGCACGTGCAAAAGGATTGAGTGAAAACAAAGTGGTTTATAAACACGCTTTAAGAAATGCTATCAACCCCATGGTCACGTTGCTCGGTTTTGAATTTGCGTCGCTTTTAAGCGGTGCGGCGTTAACAGAGTATGTATTCCAGTATCCGGGGCTCGGGCGTTTGATACTTGAAGCGGTTATGAAATCAGATATAAATCTTGTAATGGCATCTTTAATGATGGGTACTATAATGCTTGTTGCAGGGAATTTAATTGCGGATATATTACTTAAAGTTGTAGACCCGAGAGTGAGTGTGAACTGATGAACAAAAATTCTGTCCTCTCACAAATTTTTAAAGACAAATACGCAACAACAGCAGTTGTTGTGCTTTTGCTTTTGTATCTGGGAATTTTGTTTGCGGATTTTCTTGCTCCCTATTCAAAGGAATTTTCTGACCGTCACAGGGCTTATGCCCCTCCGTCACAGATTTTCACCATTGATGAAAACGGCAAATTTTCAAAGCCTTATACATACAACTACCAAAGATATTTTAATCCTGACGAATTAAAAATAACTTACAAATTAGACCGCAGCAAAAAATACTATTTAAAATTTTTTGCCAAAGGGGAACCCTACAAATTTTTGGGATTAATCCCGATGCAAAGACACCTTGTTACCGTCGATAAAGGAGGCAGGCTGTTTTTGCTGGGAACAGATATAAACGGAAGAGATATATTTTCAAGAATACTTTTTGGAGGAAGGATATCATTGACAATAGGTTTTCTTGCTTTGTTCATATCTTTTCCTTTAGGTATGTTATACGGCGGGATTTCAGGATATTTCGGCGGGCTTGCAGACAATCTTATGATGAGGATATCAGAGGCAATTATGTCTATTCCGAGTTTTTATCTCTTGATTATACTTGCTGCAATTTTGCCTTCTAATATGACAAGCATCCAAAGATTCTCTTTAATAGTTGTAATACTTGCTCTCATAGGATGGGCAGGTTTTTCACGTGTAGTAAGGGGTATGGTGCTTTCAATAAAAAATCAGGAATTTGTTCAGGCCGCAGAATCTATAGGCGCTTCAAAATTGAGAATTATAATTAAACACCTGCTGCCGCAGACTTTGAGTTATGTAATTGTTGCAATGACCTTGTCTGTGCCTTCTTATATTTTGTCAGAATCGGGTTTGAGTTTTTTAGGGCTGGGGATTCAACAGCCTGACGCAAGCTGGGGTAATATGCTAAAAGAAGCGCAGGAATATGTCAATATTATTTACAGACCATGGCTTTTGGCTCCCGGTTTTTTAATTTTTATTGCGGTCTTATCTTTTAACCTGATAGGTGATACAATAAGGGATATCTTAGACCCCAAAAGCAAGGTCAGGTAGTGTATATTAGTTATAGGGCAGTTGAGGATAGATGGAACAGTTTATATTTCAGCATTTAATAGTCGACAAAGTTATGCTTTTAGACATACTTCTTGCGATTGTTTTAGGTTTTGCTATAGGTTTTGAAAGAGAAATTACAAACAAATGGGCAGGGCTCAGAACACATATGTTAGTATGTCTCGGGTCGTGTATATTTACCTTGCTTTCTATCCATGCGTTCCCGGTGTACGCACACAGCCCTCAGGCAGACCCTGCAAGAATTGCCGCCCAGATTTTAACTGGTATAGGTTTTATCGGCGGCGGTACTGTTTTAAGACACGGTTATTCTATCTATGGTTTAACAACCGCAGCTACATTATGGATTACAGCAAGTATAGGTATGGCTTGCGGTTGCGGATTTACGGCACTTGCGACTATTTGCACGGTACTGGCTGTAGGAACACTTGTTTTAATCAGAATTTTTGAAAAACAGTATATTCATAAAGGCTTAAAAAACCCAAGAAGATTTAAAGTAAGCTTTTATACAGAAATGAATACCGCTGATGATATTTATTCCAAAATAATTCAAAACTTTAATTCTATCTTCGAAATAAATAAAGTTAATTCAAACTCTAATCCCGGATTAATGAAAATAAGCTTTAAACTGGATATATTTGATAAAAATCCCGTACAATTTATACACAAGGAATTAAATTTGGTGGAAGGCATTGAGTCTGTTTCAATACAAGAAATATATGAATAAAAAAGAAGTATTTGAATATATTAGAACAATTTTGATATCACTTTTAATCGCACTTGTTATTGCAAGTGTTGCTACTGCCTTTTCCAAAGTTATTGCAGAACATCATATAAAAATGCTGCCCAAAATTGCTAATACAGCTAAAGATGACGAAATTTTGAAAGCATTGATAAAAAAATTCACAGAACTTTCAGACAAAAACCCCGGGGATTATGTTTTAAATGTAAAACTTGGCAATTTATACGAGCTTATGCTAGATGAAAAAAATGCACTGCGTCAATACAAAATTGCAATCAACAAAGCGCCTTACGGAGTTTACAGCCCGTACTTCGGTCTTGCTAATTTATATTTAAAGCAGGGAAAATATAAAGAAGCTCTGGCTATAGTAAAAAAATTGAAAAATACCGATCACAAACCTCTGCTTGTTGCTAAAGGCGATTTTTACATGAATCTTGGTGATTTACTATGGCAGGATAACCATTATGAACAATCGGTAAAACAATATAAAGTTGCGTACTTTTATTATAAAAAAGTTGATTCAGAAAAAAAAGACTCGGCTATTATAGGTATTCTTGACTGCTACAATAAAATTGCCGATGAAGATTTTAAAAAACACAAAATTAAAGCGGCCATCGAAAGTCTTGAAACCGCCTTATTGTACAAAGAAACACCTATTGTATACTACAAACTCGCTATACTGTATAAAGATGTTAATCCCATAATCGCAAATTCATACATGGAAAAAACATATAAAATGGATCCGGGGTTGATTAATTTTGATATTTATGAAGAAATTTTGATAAAATTAATTCGTTATTATTACCTGCAAAGTCAGGATATAAAAACCGAACTTTATCACAACAAACTTAAAGCAATAAGAAACTTTGAAAAAAGGTATGTTATTACTCCGAATGATATAAAAATAAATATAAAAAAATTGAGGGTAAAAAACAACCTTCTGCACTCTAAGCAGACTATTCAAGTAAAATTTAACATAGAAAACACATCAAAATCAGATTTTAATACACTTTTCATAACAACTAATTTAAAATATGACCATAACTCCAAAACAATCTATTCCGAAAAATTATATTCAAAGAAAAAACCACTAAAATCTCGTGCCGAATCAGAAGAGTACAGCTTTAAATATACCTACAGTGATAAAGACGAAATATTCTCGGCAAAGGATTTGGAGCTTGAGTTTTATGTTTCTAAAAAAGATAACATGAGAAAAATTCCTGTTAAATCTGTAAAAATTGAAAGATTTTAAAAGGATTATGTAAAAAAATTGTAAGAATACTTCAAAAATTTTTATTAACAATGTAAAATGTACTAAAAAGGAGTACTATAGGGATTTGGAAATACTTCATAAAGAAAATCAGCAATTATATTCAGACGTACCCCCCACAAAACTGCGCAACAAGGATGAAAAATTTCGAAAAGCGCAAAACAATCCTTTCTGGATGTGGGTTGCAGACATGTTTTTTTACAACATGCTTGAAAACAGGTTTTTCTCACTAAAAATAAAAAACGAAGAAAACTATAACAAGCGGAACCCTGATTTTGCAAACATTATATACGCTCCTCACAACAACTGGTGGGACGGCATTGTCGGTTACAATTTGTGCCGCAGAGTTTTTAAAACCAGAATAAGAATGATGATTGAAGAAATGAACAGATTTCCTATTCTTGCTAAAGCAGGAGCATTTCCCGTTAACAAAAAATCTGCCCAGGCTTCAATGAAAGCTTTGCAATATTCGGTAGAACAGTTATGCAACAAAGATATTTCTCTCTGGCTGTTCCCTCAGGGAATTATCAGACCTCCGATGTTTAGACCTATTGAGTTTCAAACAGGCATGGCTTATATTGCAAAAAATGTTATTAAAAAAGCCGGAGGGATAAATTTAATACCTGTTGCCGTAAACTATCCTTTTTTACGTGAAGACAAACCGGAAGTGCTTTGCGAAGTAGGAGAGCCTGTAATTTTAACAGACCCGAACGTCGACAGAAAAGAACTTACCCACAGACTTGAACACGATTTTGAAATCTTGTGCGACAAACAGTTTGATGATATAAGACACGGACGTATAGAAGATTACGAGTACTTATACAAACAAAAACTAAAATGGTATAAAAAACTGGAAAAAAGACTCAAAAAAATTGATGTCCCGTCAGGTTCCGGCGTTTAAGTCTTTTCTAAACAAAAATATCTGTGAGGTACCTCGCTTGTACCACTCTGCCGAGTAAATATGCCGGTGGCATGTTTCGAGTAATTATATCGGGGTCAGTTGACTATATGAAATATTAAAAAAAAGCGACTCTGTTTAATATGCTAATCGCCAAAACAGAGCCGTTTATTAACATGTATGATAAAAAACAAATCTATTTATTACATACTTTTTGATTTTTAATCATTTGCACAAGAAGCTCATTTGCCTTTTTTAGCTGGGCATCGTTTTTATTTTTGATATCTTCCTCAGTCAATTCAACGGTAACATCAGGAGCAATACCTTTTTTGTTAATATCTGTTCCGTTAGGAGTTAAATATTTCTGTATAGTGATATTTGCACCTGAGCCACCCAAGAGTTTATTAACCTCTTGAACAAGACCTTTGCCAAAAGTGTTTTCGCCGACAAGCAAAGCTCTTTTATTGTCTTTCATTGCCCCTGAGAAAATTTCACTGGCAGAGGCACTGCCTTTGTTAATCAAAATAACAATAGGTTTGTCTGTTATGTATTTTCTAGTTGCTCTTGTGGTTTCTTTGTAGCCGTCTCTGTCAACAGTACTTACGATAATTCCGCCATCAAGAAACATATCCGATATTAAAATAGCATTGCTTAAAAGTCCGCCAGGATTCGAACGCAGGTCAATTATATAGCCTTTTTTGTCTTTGTAATAATTAAGTGCGTTTTCAAACTCTGTTGTCGCATTTTTGCTTATAAAAGAACTCAATCTTATATAACCGACGCTATCGTCGAGTTTTGCTTTTTCAGGCACTTTTGTTGAAACTGACTTTATTTCGATTTCTGCACGTTGTATTTTATATAGTTTATTTGGCTGATTTTTTCTTTTAATTAACAACGTAACATAAGTTCCCTCTTCACCTCTGATTCTGTCAGCAGCTTTGTCAATAGTTATACCTTTTGTCGATTTTCCGTCGATTTCAAGAATTTCGTCTTCGGCAAGCAAACCTGCTTTTTCCCCGGGGGTATCTTCAATAGGGGCAATGATGAGAAGTTTGCCGTCTCTAAGTCCTATTTGAACACCTATACCTTTAAGCGAGCCTTTTATTGAACTTGTTTCTTCTTCAAATTCTTTAGGGTCAAGAAATTTTGTATAAGGGTCATTCAAACTTGCAAGCATAGTCTGTATAGCAACATATGCATCTTCATCTGTCTTTATTACTTTATCATATTTACATTTCCAGCGTTTCCAATCCTGTTGATTGTTAGTATGGTCAACATATTTTGAATTAATAAGTTTCCATACCTGATCATAAAGCTGTTGCGGTGAAGAAGCAAAAACCCCTGACGAATTTGTCAAAGTCCCAGCAATTATTACCATTATTAATGTAACTATGGTAAGCCAGTATTTTTTAAACATATTTTTCAAAATATATACCTCGTGTTTTCTAATTTAAAGAATATTTCCGACACATTTACAAAATATAATAGCATAAAGCGCAAATTTTGTAATATCGGATAGCAGGAGCAATTTATAAAAATTATAGGTAATTAATACACTGGACAATAGTTTTATAAAAATATAACCGGTGCAATAAATCACAAATTATCAGAACCAAAATAACAGTTATATTTTTTTTCATAACCTATCGTGGTTTTTGAATCATGCCCGGGATATACGTCTACATCCTCATCAAGTTTAAATAACTTTTGAGTAATTGAATTACTGAGTTTGGCAAAACTGCCCCCTTCAAAATCTGTTCTGCCAACTGATGTATAAAACAAAGTGTCTCCGGAAAATAAATCTTTTCCGATTAAAAAGCAGACACTCCCGGGAGTGTGCCCCGGTGTGTGAATAACTTTAATCTCATTATTACCTATTTTAAATACATCATTTTGAGTAAACGTTTTTATATTTTCAGGAGGAAGATAATTAGCGACAAAACCAAATCTTTCAAGCTGTTTTGGTAAATTTTCGACAAGATATTTATCATCTTCGTGAATATAAACAGGAACTTTAAAAACTTGCTGGGCGTCGCGCTCTCCCATAATGTGATCAAAATGTCCGTGAGTATTCAGAATATACTTTAACTCAGCATTGTTTTTTTCAAGCTCTTCTTTAATTGGGTGAAAATCACCACCCAGGTCTATTAATACAGCCTCTTTTGATTCCTCATCAATCAACAGATAAGTATTTGTACCTATAAGCCCGAGCGGAAAGGTTTTTATAATCATTGCTTATCCCCGTAAAGTGTGTTAATAAGGATTATATCATAAAATTTACGGTTTGTTTATTCGCATCAAGCTCTGCCTGCTGGTTAGGAGTCCTTTTTTCAGGCGGAATACTTTCTAATTTTGCAATTCTTTTTTGTATCAGCCGCGTTTTTATGTTTTCTGCAAAACGCGAAAAAAATGATTTTTTTGGTGTTTCGCTATAACCAACAACATCAGCTACTTTAACACTGGCAATTGCCGGTGCCGGGTTTTGAGTTTGATAAGTTTGAGCAGTCGTAGTTGTTTTTTGCATAGAGGCAAGTAAACTAGCACCTGAGACCATAATCAAAAAATCCTTTCAAAGATAATATTGTTGATATTATAAAACACAAAATCAAAATTTTTTGCTATTTATGCAAAAATTTTTATAAAACTATTGTAAAAAAAATAAAAAAAAGCCTGCAAAAGCAGGCCTAGAAAGAAATACTGTATATATTGTAACTGTAAGATTAGGTGTCTTACTAACCTCCATTGACCAGACTGATTGCAATTTGCGGTAATGCGTTTGCCTGAACAAGGAGTGAAGAGGTCGTTTGTTGCAGTATTTGATATCTTGTGTAATTTGCAGTTTCTTCCGCAATATCTGCGTCCATAATAGTGGACTGAGCTTCGGTTAAATTTTCAATTGTTGTTGTCAAAGAATCTGTTGCAGCGTCTAATCTGTTCTGTGTAGCACCGATTTTTGCCTTTTTGTTGTTAATATCTGTTACCGCTGCGTCCAACATAGTGATATATTGAGCTGCTGTACTTGCGTTAGCAAAAGCCGCATCCAGGTTACCGCTCAATCCGTCAGCAGGGGTAAGCGCAGGCATAGTTCCGGTAGCATCTGTGCCGAGTGTAGTGGAGTCTACTGTCTGGAAAAAGTCTTTATCTATTTTTATACAGTTTGCAGCCTCATCCGAATTTGCACCTACCTGAAGTCTTAAACCAATATCAGCAAGCTGGCTTTGCCCGTCCAACAGAGTTAATCCGTTAAAGTTGGAGTTTTTAGAGATACGGTCAATTTCTGCCAATCTCTGCTGTATTTCGTCTTTCATTGCTCCCATTGAGTTTTCATCATATATACTGTTTGCGGCCTGTACAGTTAAATCCCTTATACGTTGAATATTGTCAAGCATAACATCAAGGTCGCCTTCTATAACAGCCAGTACGTTTGTACCTGTTGTAATATTATTTTTTGCAACTTTTGAACCTCTAATTTGTGTTTCTAAGTTTGTTGCGATATAAAGGTTCGCTGCGTCGTCTCCGGCTCTGTTAATCTTGTAACCGGTAGATAATCTCTCAATAGCAGTGTTCATTGAATCTGTTGCACTGTTTAAGTTTCTCACCGCCTTTAAGGCAGGCATGTTTGTGTTTACTATAATAGCCATAATACAGTTTTCCTTTCTTAATTAGCTTCAATCTTGCCAATACAAATATTTGTATTGAGCAAATACAGTTACAGTATTTCTATTAATTTGTATGGGGTTATTTGATGGCCAAAATCTAACCCGGTTTAACAGTTACGGATTTTATAAATAAGTTGTTCAAAAACTTTTTATGAACTCTCTCATTCAATAAAAACAGTATCTGTTAACCTTTTCAGGTTTATATACAGGCAATAAGCCTTTATATAGGTGATTTGGTGAAGTATTATTTTTCTCCACATATAGTATTACGGCATTTTTCAGGGTTTCTAGATTCTGAAAAAGTTATAAATTTAAACAACTAAAGTATGATATTTTTAAAAACGGCATGTTTTTTTTAAAAAGCATGCTAACAAATCGTAATAAATGACACGAATAAGAGTTTTGATATAGAATATTATTAAGGACTAATCGGAGAAGGTTTTTGCAAAATATTGTTGTACTAATAACAGATAACGAAAAAGTAGCACAAAAGATAAACAAAAAAGTGCTGCTGCTTCGAAATACAGATATACTTGAAACAATACACCATGCCGACTGTTTTGATAAGGTAAGAAAAATAAAACCCGTGCTTATTTTGTACCATTTAAAATTAAACAGGGAAGACGATTTTTTAAATTTTTTGCAGAAAGCAAGACAAAACCAAGACTTAAAAACATGTTCCATAATTTTAATATATGATGATTTAGACGAAAATCTTTTGTGTTCTGCTTTTGAAAAAGGAATAACCGATTTTATAAGAACAACTGCATCAGATACAGAATATACAATAAGAACCTTGTGGTGCCTGCAAAAAAGAGAAAAAGCAGCAGACAACAAAAATAAAAAAGATTTATTATCTCAATTAAAAATTCTCGACAAAAAAAATCAGGTATACACAGAAAATTACACCTATACAGTATTGAAAGAAGAAAGCAAAAAAGACTGGGGTTGTTTTGCTGTTGTGGCACCGGATATAAACAGCAGAAACAAGATTTCTCCTGACACGTTGATGAGCATTATAAAAGATAATGTAAGGGCATGCGATGTATTAGGCTACGCATCGGACTTTAAAATTTATCTGTGGTTCAGAAACACCTCAAACGAAGATACAAGAAAAATACTCACAAAAATAAAAAGAGCACTAACCAGTGATTTTACAATAAGCGCCGGTTATACGGAAACAAAAGACATTCCTTTTGACGAAGCCGAAATACTTGCAAATAAAGCTCTTTCAAAAGCACTTTTAAAAGGAAATTCTTTTATCTGTGTACAGGAAAAACCAAAACAGCAAAAAACTAAAACAACAAAAATAGATATACAAAATTTCAAACAGCACAAAGCAAATTCCATAAAAAAATTGGAAAACATATTATCACCTTTATTTTTTCAAATGCAAAAAACAAACGAAGACAAACTTTTTGAAACAAAAATTACGCAAAGCGTAAGCGGAGAAAACAGCTTTTTTACATTAAAAAATCAGGAGTGTGAAAGTTCTTTTATTGTTACATATCCTGGGTTCACAACAATAAATATAGAAATACTGCAAAAAATTCAAGACAAAGAAAAAAGAAAAAAATACTATATTGATACTAACGAATTAAACGAAGAAAAAATTGAAGAAATGCTGGAAGATTTTATAAACGACTTTCAAAATTTAACAGCTGCAATTTAAAAGAAAGGATTTTTTATGTCAATAAATATAACAACAGATAACTCGGCATTTTTGTTTATAGATATTCAAGAAAAATTAACAGCAATGCTGAAAAAAGATAAAGCAGCCAAAAAAGCGGAAATTCTGGCCAAAACTGCAAAAATTTTAAACATAAAAACAGTTTTAACAGAACAATACCCTCAAGGATTGGGCTCTACAATCCCTTGTGTAAAATACTGCCTGCCCGACAGTGCAAAAACTTTTGAAAAAACAAGTTTTAATGCACTTGATACAGACGGTGTTAAAGAAACATTAGTTGATGTTAAGAATGTATTCATCTTTGGCATAGAAACACATATTTGTGTTTTTCAAACAACTCTTGCCTTACTTGAACATGGTTACAACGTTTTTGTTATAAAGGATGCCTGTGCATCTCGTGAAACTGACGAATTTAAAGCAGGAATAAACTTGATGGAAAAAGAAGGAGCAAAAATAATGACTACAGAAATGGTTATTTTTGAACTTTTAAAAACATCAAAACATCCTAATTTTAAAGAAGTACAATTATTAATCAAATAAAATGATACTAAAAGAATTCTCTGATTTTTTAAAAGAAAACGAAGAAAAACCTTCTGTTTCTCTTTTATATATATGGTTAAAAATAAAAATTGAAACACCTGCAAGAACAAATATTGACAGAATTTTGCAAAAAGAAATTTACATTGCAAAAAATAAAACAGGCTGTTTTTTGTTTATTGGAAAATCACCTACAGGCAGAAATCTGATAGAAAGTCTGTATAATTTTGCACTGAGTTTTGAACAGCAAAAAATGGCGCGCTGGATTCATAACCAAAAAGCAAATGATTTCAAAAAATATTAAGTAAAGTTAAAAATAAAGCATGGCAATGGTTTTCATGATTACCCATGCCAAATTTTTATAATATAATATTCGAATTTTTACATTTATCGCCTGTAGAAAACTTGTTCAAAACTACAAAATTAATGTTTAAATTTATTCAAAAAGTTTATGGTTTTATACAAATAAAAAATAAAATAAAAAATTATTGAAAGTTTTAAAAAATTTTTGAAAATTTTTCTACAAAATTTTAACAAACTTTTGAACAGGTGTTTCTCTTTATATTATTTGTTTTATAATAGTTTTATACAGAATTTTATTTCTTTATTACTTATTATTATTTTATTATATTATTTATATAAATTAATTTATAAATAAAAAGAAAAAATAAAAACATTTAGAAAAAAAAAATTAATTAAACAAATTTTTATTTAAAATAAAAAATCGTCAGGAGAAAATATGTCAAACATGGAATTTACTATAGAAAAAGAATCCTTGCTTACTAACTTAAAAATTGTTGAGAAAACTACGGTAACAAGAGGCATTCAGCCTGTTTTATCTAATATATTAATAGTTGCTTCTTCTGACAATTATATTACTTTCGCCGCAACTGATCTTGATATAAATATCACATCAAAAACAATAGCATCTGTTCAAACTCCCGGTAAAATAACATTGCCCGCTAAAAAACTTTCTGAAATTGTTTCTCGTTTAAGCAACAAACCGGTTGTTTTTTCTTTAAATTCAGAAACCAATGTTGTAAATATTATCTGCGGAAATTCTAAGTTTGAACTTATCGGTATAAGCGCAGATGAGTTTCCTCAAACAATTACAGAAGAAGAATTGAAAGATAAAGAGTGTGTTGAAATAGATATAAATCCTTTTATCAAATCAATTAAATATACTGCATTTTCTGCAGCAAATTACGAAAACAGAAACATAATAAGCGGTGTTTTTTGTTCTATTTCAAAAGAAAACATAGAAATGGCTGCAACAGACGGCAACAGATTAAAAAGAATTGTTGAAAAAATTACAAATGAAAAAGAAACAGATATAAGCTGTGTAATTCCGTCAAAAACATTGCAGGAATTTTTGAGAATAGCATCTTTTCTTAAAGATTTAAATGAAGAAAAGTTATGTTTAATAATAGAAAAAACAAGAATTATTTTTAAAACATCGTCAATGATTATGACATCAAGAATTCTTGAAGGTGAATATCCGCCTTATAAACAGCTTATTCCGCAGAGTTGTGAAAAAAAGGCAATAGTTAACCGCGAAGAAATGATATCTGCTCTTGAAAGAGTTGCCGTTATGGTTAACGAAAGAACAAACATTGTTAAATTTGTCTTTGGAGAAAATACTTTGTTTTTAAAAGCCGATACTCCGGATGCAGGTTTGGGCGAGGATTCTATCTCTGCTGAATATACGGATGAAGAATTAACTATTGCTTTTAATTACAGATATGTTCTTGATTCTTTAAAAATTATGGAATCTGAAAAGGTTAAAATAGGTCTTGGCGGAAGTTTGTCTGCAACCTTGTTTAGACCTGACAGTGAAGATGATTATCTCTGTCTGATTATGCCTATACAAATAAGATAAAAGATTTTATTTGTGTTATGCTTGCTTTTATGAAAAATTTAGTTTTTTGGCTTGATTGTACACGTGCATACGCTTTACCGATGTCGGTTACTGCTTGGGCAATAGCCTTTAGTGCAGGACTTTCTCATAACGGGAATATATTTTACGGAATAGCTGCTTTGACTGGTATTATTTGTGTACATCTCGGGGCGAATCTTTTCGACGATATCATTGACTACAAAAATTATTTAAAGAAAACAAAAGAAAAAGATTCAGATAAAATAATTAATCTAAAAAAAGGCAAATGCCGCTGCTTTATAGAGGGAAAAATTACAATATTAAAGGCTCTCAAAGTTTGTGCAATTTTGTTTGGAATTGCACTTTTAATAGGTGCATTTTTTGTCGAAATATACCGGCTGCCTGTTCTTGAATTGATTGCTGTAAGCGGGGTTTTATGTTTGCTTTATCCCAAATCAGGCTATATCGGTTTAAGCGAGATTATTATAGGCACTATATTTTCTCCGTTGTTGTTCAGCGGAGTTTTTTATGTGATGACCGCTAAATTTTCGAGTGCACTTTTGTGGTTTTCACTGTCTTTTGCACTTGTTACTGTCACTCTTTTGTATACTGATTTCTTTTTGGATTATCAAAGTGATAAACAGGCGGGAAAAAAGACAATACCGGTGATTTGCGGCAGCAAAAGCAATGCTTATTATTTTTATATATTTATGATTTTTTTGATATATGCAATTTTGTTTTTGGGAATACATGCACACCTTTTGTCTTTTAAGTTTTTTATAATATTTCTTTCTATAATCCCTGCTTTGTCTACAGTCAAAAAACTGCAGCATTATATTGATAAAGAAATAAAAGACGAAAAAGAATTTATGTCGGCAATGAATAATGTACAAAGGTTTATTGCTGTTTTTGCAATACTTAGTATTGTTAGTTTCTTTTAATTTTATATTTCGTAATCTATTCCGTATTTTTGGTATAGATTGTTAAAAAAAACTTTGTTTTTTTCTATGTTTTCTCTTGTCAAAATCATTTCCATTCCGTAGGAAAAAGGATGTTGGTTTTGAGGATTTTTTTCAGTCTCAATTGCACGTTTTATATATTCAGCAGCAAGGGCATTTGCTTCTACACACAATTGTCTTTGTTTTTCGGCATCATTTGCTGTTTTTGTTGAAAGTTCTCTCAATTGTTTTGCTTTTTGAGACAAATCTTGAAAACACGGAGATTTGTCATCTGCCATTGATTCAAGCATTCTGTTTCTTGTTGCAAATGTGATGTTTGATGGCATAAATTTATATTTTGAATGAAAATATACAGCGGTGTTTTTTGAATAAATTTTTATAAAAGGTGCATTGTTTTTATGCATTTCCATTACACTGAATAAACGCAGTAATTCTCCGAATTTAAACCCTTTTTGCCTGTATTCCGGTTCAACTATTATGTCGTAGCCCATCATTGCTTTATCATCAGCGTCTATAGATACAATTTCTTTTCCAAACAGTTTATTTAACGAATTTTTAATCTCAATAACCCAGCGGTTATAGCCTTCGTCATTTTTCTTTATTGATATTAATAAATCGCCGAAAATGTTATTTTTCAGTTTATAATCTTCAAAAAACATTCTGCTGTCGTTCGGTGCAAAATTTTTCCACAACGGCTTTATTTTTTGAGTCAGTATTTCTTGATGTGCAACTTTTTTTAGCGGTATATAAGATATGTTCATATTCCGTTAAAACCCTGTCAAAAAATAAATTGCTAATTTTATTACTAAAAAATTATGCTTTAAACTTCATACATTGCAAAGTTATAAAATTCATTTCTTCTTTGGAAATTGTTGTAAAAGTAAGCGCTGTTAAAAATTTGAAGGTATTGTTAACTCTTATTGGAGTGCAATAAACAAGCTCAGCATGTGTGTGAATAATTTTTCCTGCAAGCTGTAAATCAACTTCCAAATCACTGTATGCGCCCATCTGTCTGTCTGCAATATAAGCGAGTCCTTTAGCACATATATTTTTTGTCGTGGCTATAAGTTTGTCCAGTTCTTCACCTTCAAAATTAATTGTCAACGTAAAATCAGTCTCAATATTTGCTCTTAAATATTCCCTGCGCTGTGAATGTTTTATATTTGAAGGGAATGACAGCATATAAAATGTTGTTTCGTTTAAATAATTGCTTGAAAGTATTCGGCTTGTTGCGTTATATATTCCGTCTTCAGCGTAAATGTTTATTTCAATTTCTTTTTCCGGCAATTCTGTTTGATGTTCAAAAAACACAGTCAGTTTTTCGTTTTCTACGTAATAAATTGTACAAAAATAACTCTTGCCGTCTACTATAATTTCCAGTTTGTTAGATGGTTTTAAAAAACTGTAGCTATCCAATTCAGACTCCATTCTTTTTACAAATTAATTATATTAAGATTAGCGGCTGACGTCAATTTTACACAGCTTAATCAAATTGTTAGAGTTTTTAATATGGTCTATAATTGAATAGATATTAAAAACAGGATTTATTATGACAAGACAACCATTTTTTTACGATATTACACTGCGGGACGGAAACCAGTCACTTAAAAAACCGTGGAACTTAAAAGAAAAAGAATTGATTTTTAACAAACTTGTAGATTTCGGGGTTCAGGCTGTAGAAGCAGGTTTTCCCGCAGCATCGGAAATGGACTTTGAGGCTGTACAAAGGCTTGCTCAAATTGCCCCTGACAATCTTGTCATAAGCGCTCTTGCACGTGCAGTTGAGCACGATATTACAAAAGCTGCGGAGGCAATACAATTCTGTACAAAACCGAGAGTTCATACATTTATTGCAATGAGCCCTTTTAATATGAAATATGTTTTGAATAAAACTCCGCAGGAGGTCAGAAAAACTGCAATAGAATCTGTAAAATTTGCAAAAGAAGAACTTTTGAAACTTAATAAAAACGGGGAAGTTCAGTTTTCGGTTGAACATTTTGGCGACTGTACGGAAAATCTGACTTTTGTAATAGATACATTAAAAGAAGTTGTCCGAGCCGGTGCAACCGTAATTAATCTGCCTAATACAGTGGAACGAACAAGAGTAAAAACTTTTGTAGACATGGTGACACAGGTTTATGAAGCACTTCCAAAAGATATTATGATTGCCGTGCACTGCCATAATGACCTTGGCATGGCAACGGCAGCAACGGTGGAAAGCTATTTTGCCGGCGCAACGCAATTGGAATGCTGTCTTAACGGCTTAGGTGAACGCGCCGGTAATACAAACATGTTCGAAGTTGCTGTTGCACTGCATAACAGCGGGGTTGAGGTTCCTTTAAAATTAGGTGAGATTTACGAATTGGCTTTGACTGTGGCAGACATGTCAAAAACACAGATTTCTGAAAAAGCCCCTTTAATCGGGCCGGAGGCGCTTGCTCACAGAAGCGGAATCCATCAAGACGGTGCGCTAAAAACAAAAGATATGGAAAAAGGTGCCTACAGACCAATACATCCTACACTTATCGGCCGAAAAGATGATGAAAAAATCGGGTTTACAAGCCAATCCGGCAAAACCGCTATATTTGAAATCATTTCTGACGCCGGTTATCCTATCACAATGCAAGAGGCAATCAGGATTACACCTGTTGTTAAAGAGGCCGCAGAAAAAGTTGGTGAACTTCCTACAAGAAATATTATAGATATCTACTTTAGCGAAGTCTTTAATGTCAAAGGAGATTTCAGGCTCGTTTCGTTTGAAAAACTTGCTGAAAATTTGTTTAACCTGAAATTTTTTCATAAAACAGAATTCTTTGATATGAATGCACAGGGTAATGGCCCTGTTGATGCCTGTTTGTCTGCTTTAAAACAGGCAGGGTTCCCCCAAAAACTTGTGGATTACGAACAATACGCACTCGATAGCGCTATTTTCGGCTCCGGCGCTACTGCTATGACTGTTATACATTTTGAAGATTTTGAAGGAAAAACTATTGTTGCCAGAGGCAAGGATGAAAGTACCTCTAAAGCCAATGTTAAGGCTATATTTAACGGTTTAAATTTGATGAATCATTAGTACTGCAGATGTCTGAGCGGGATCTTGCTTGTACCACTGATATGTATGGACAGTCAGTCAGCAGGGTGCAATTTATCTCACCAAATCTTTGTGCTGCTAAATATACAAACACAGGCTGGCTTTTATGTCGGTTAACTATATGAAATTTAGGGTAAAGGCTTTGAAAAAAAGAAAAATTTATGCTAAATCTTTATTATGAAAAGATTTGTTTGTTTTGTTACGGTCATTGTAGTTTGTTTTATAAATTGTTTAAGTATGCCTGTATTAGCTGATGTTATGCCATATTATACAGGCTCAATCAGCAACGAAACAATTGGTTTTATACAGGTTCCAAACAGTTTTAAATTATACCTCTATCCGCGGGAAGACTCTCAAAATATAGAAAATATCAGCTGGACAAGTGAATCTGTAAAACTTAACAAATCAACCATTGAGCCTTCCGCGCTTTTTGCAGCACAGATAGAATCCAAAAATCTTGCATTTTGTATGGTTGTAGATATGCAGGAGGATTGGTATAAAATAATTTATGATAAAACAGACAATAAAACCGGATGGATAAAGCTGCCAAAGACTTATGATTTTTGGAGTTTAAAAGATTTTTATGCCTATTACGGACATCAGTACGGGCTTTATTATATGAAAAATGTTGATTACCGCAAAAGAGGTTATTACAGCGGGGCTGACAGACTTTCACAAAAGCTTGGCGGGTTTACTTATATTCGTTCGATAAAGCTTAACAAAATCAGCGGAAACTGGGCGCTTGTAACGGTTCTTGATATGGGCGGACAGCTAAAAATAGGCTATGTCCAGTGGAGAGAAGACGACGGCTCTATTATTTTGTTCCCTAAATTTACAAACTAAATTTTAATATTGTTTAGCTGACAAAAAGTCTTAAACGAGTTAAAATTCCTTTGAACATCTTCTGTAAGCGCGTCTATTTCAAGTGCTTGAGCCAGAGACAGTGCTTTTTTATACGCTGTTATTGCATTTTGTGCATAAGTAACAGCATTTTGAGGTTTTTTAGAAACCATCTCCTCAAGATATTTTGCATAAAGCTGGTATACCGAGACTTTTAAAAGTTTCATATTGTATTTTTTTGTAATTCTCAAGGCTTTTTCTATATACATTTTTGCAGACTCCATATCACCTTTTATGATATAGATTTCTGCAATGAGTTTTTTAAGCAGCACCATAAAGTAGTAATTAGAAATTTTCGGGCTCTTTGCAACCTCCAGTGCTTTTTGTGCAATGTGCAGTGATTTTTCGCTTCCGTCAGTGACAAGTGTTAACTTGGCTATAAAATACCAGCACAAAAATGCGCCTACTGCTATTTTTTCTTTTGCAAATACTGTAATTTGTTCGTTAAAAATATTCAAGGCTTTAGACAAATTGCCCTCTTCCTGCAAAATTTTGCCTAAGAATACTTTAAGCAGATTTTTAACAAGAACATCGTTATAGTTATTTGCAAATGTAACAACAGAGAATAAGTCAGCTTTAATATTCTGCCAGTCATGTCTGTGCAGTTTATTCAATATATTAATAAAGTTCCACAGTGAAATAACCTCCGGCTCGACAACTTCTTTTGCTGTCTCCTGGGTTAATGCTATCAATATGTCATCAGACTTTTTCAAACTTCCCTGCATTGAATAAGCCAGTGCTTTGGCTAGTTTTACTCTTTGCAGATAATTTTTGTTTTGTACACGATTTTTTGCAACAATTTCATCAATCAGTTTTAAGATTTCAAAACTTTTGTTGTTACCCTGTGAAATTAATGCCATTGCAACGGTTAAATTGCCCTCAAGCCACGCTTCATAGATTACATCCATGGAAATTCCGTTGGTCGGTATTTCATGAGATAGTGCTTTTTCTACAACAGGAATAATATCATTGCTGGCAAGATTATAAATCTCTTCGGCATTGCCGAGAGAAAACATTGCATTGAGCTTTTTCTGTTTGATTAAAGCGCACTCAAGTTTTTTGTCAGGATTTTCTATGAGTTTTAGCGCGGTATCAACGGATTCTATCACTCCGTAATAGTTTCCTGTTAACGAACAACTCTTGCTTAGATAGCCTGCAAGTTCAATGATTTTAGGCTTGTTATCAATTTTCATTGCGTTATTAATTGCAGCGGATAAGTAAGCTATTGCCTCTGCAGGTCTGCTCTGGTAAATAAGTTTTCCCATGCGCTCCTGAATGTTGTTAATTATCAGGGCTTCATTTTCCGGTTTTTCTTCCTGGGCTATTTTCAGGCACTGTTTTTGTGAAAGTGTCCACAAATGTTCATCGCCCAGGTATGCACAGAGTTTTATATTATCAGTCCAGATACTCAATGCAAGCAGTTTTTGATTCAAACTTTGGGCAATTAGCGCTTTAAGAGCATTGCTTGAAAGCGTAAAAGAATTAACTATATCAAATATTTTTTCGTTTAACAGCACAAAATCTTTGCTTTGTTTTGCTTTTTCGTATACAAAACGCCACAACAACGTATTTTTAAATTCATAAATGTTGTGATTAAACTGTGAAATATAAGCGTATCTGCTGAGCATGCCTATAATATTATTGAATTGATTTGACTCAATTTTCATTATTATTTCAAGCAGCTTTACATTGAATTTATTTCCCATTATTGCTGCAGTACAAAGTGTTTTGTAAGCAAGCGGGTGTTTTCTTTGCAGATGATTTAATCTCAGTATAAGAATTTCATATAAATTTTTAGGCAGATTGTTTTCAACGGCATTTTGGTGATTATATCTGATTTTTCCGCTTTCTTTATAAAAAGCTTTGTTTTCGTTGAAGAGAACAACCATTTGTTCTACGTAGGCGCTATTTCCCTGTGACAGCCTGTAGATTTTTTCAAACAGCTTTTTAGGGAAAGGATTTGAACCCTTCAAGAACAATTTAATGAGATTATCTGTATCACGCGGAGAAAGTTTGGATAGTCTTATGTCTTCATAACTGTTTTGCGGCAGTTTTTCTGAATAAAAATATCCCTGCGTAATGCGGCTGTCTTTGTACGAGATAATGAGTTTGATATTATCGCCAAGATATCCTTTATCCACAAAGTATGATAAAAATTCGTAAGATGCCCCGTCTATCATATCAAAATCATCAATAATAATTATTAATTTTGATTTTTTTGACAGCTCTAAAATGAGTTTTTCCAGCAGAGCAAAAGTTATATCTTTGTTAGTTAAAATGTCTTCAAATTTTGCGGTCATGCTGGGATACAAAAAGTTGAAAAGGTCTGATATTTCATCAGCATTAAAAAATGGCAGTGTTTCAGACAGCATACGTTTTGCCTGACGCAAAAAGTCATTTGACATGTTTGAAAAATTGGGCATGTTAAAAAATGTCAGAACAATTTCCTGAAATATACCAAACGGACTGATTTGAGAATTTGCACTGCACTCGCCCCACAGCCAGATATAGTTTTGTTTTAGCAAATCATTAAAAAGATATCTTAAAACAGTTGATTTTCCGCAGCCTTCCGGTGCGCTCAATCCTATAATAAGCTTTTCAGGCTGCCTTAATGCAGATATAATGTGATTTTTTGCTTTTATCTGGTCGTACTCTTTGGGTTCATATGGTTGTAAATTTTCTTCCTCCGGAAGAATTTGCGGAGAAAATGAATCTTCCGGAAATTCCGGTTTTAGTACATCCTGTGAATTATTGCGGTTATTTTTCTGCGGCGGCCGGACTGTATTAATCGGAGATTTTTGAGTGAAATTTTCTATATTTTTTACTACTTTTTCTTCGGAAACAACGATTTTAGAGTTTATAACAGGTTTTGCACCTGCATTAAGCTTTTCTTTTTTCAACCCTTCGGATATTTTATCGCTGCCGTCAGGCATTGCCAGAAGTTCCTGGGAAATTCCGTTGTATATTTTAGACTTGCTCACATCAAGCGTAACAGGAGTCTGAATAGAGCCGTGCATTTTAGATAAATCTGTTATTGCTACTTCTGCTTTGTTTTTTTCAAACGGATAACCGCATTTTCTGCAGTTTTTTGCACTGGGCAGGTTTATACTGCCGCATTTTTTGCAATGTTTTAAAAGCTGTAAACCGCACCTTGTACAATATT
Source organism: Candidatus Gastranaerophilales bacterium (assembly GCA_944322975.1). GTDB lineage: Bacteria > Cyanobacteriota > Vampirovibrionia > Gastranaerophilales > Gastranaerophilaceae > Limenecus. Next base: position 34,994 of record CALUQS010000065.1, on the reverse strand, counting down.
CTGACGTTATCGGGTTCAACTGGCCGCATACAGGGCAGACAGATTGTACTTTTGTGTGGCAATAGCTGCATCTTAGCTGATTATCTGGTATGATTTTTTTACATTTTAGACAAAGCATTACAAAAACCGCTTATTTTCAAGCTTATTATATTGTAAAGGTTAATTCAATTACATACGTAAACATTCGACAGCATTAAAAATGAGATTTAACTATTCTTAATATTTCTATTAATCTCTTGCTTACTTCTGCCTGAGAAATATTTACTTCTTCAGCAATTTCTTTTTGCTTAAACTCCTTAATATATCTCAGATAAAATATCTTCAAAAATTCTTTTGAAGGCTTTTCCTTTTGTGCAATCAAAACTATATCCACAATTTTTTGGAGAAGGTCTTTTCTAACGACTTTTTCTTCAAAAGAATCCCGCGGATCAGCAATATCATAAACAAAAGGTTCATATACCACAGCAGGTTCGGGCATCTTTTCGACAACAATTTCCGGTTCCTGAATTTTTGCTGGAACAGGATTTATTAGCACCTCGTGGGTGCTTATATATTTGTTGTCGCGGCGTCTTACCCTGCCGTTTTGTTTTAATACAGTTAAAATAGCTGTATTGGCTACTTTAGCTATATAATTTTCTATATCTTTAATATTTACGTTATCAAATAACGAGTACGATCTTTTATATGTTTCGGAACAAAAATCCTCTATTAAATCCTCGTTACCTTTGAACTTGTTATTAGATTTAACTAATTTCTCTATAAGCTCTCTTTGTTCGTTTATAGTATCCAATTTCGCAATCCAATTCTATAAAATATAAAATTAACTTATTTTGATTATATCATATCATAGAATTAGAAATTAATTATTAACGTTAAGAAATAATCCGAGTTATAATTTTTTAATTTTGGAACACTAACATACTTCAAAGTATTTTTTATGCTTTTTGTAATGATTGCATCAATTTTGTCAGAACCGCTTGATTCCAGTACCTGTATACCTTTAAGCGTATTATCGGGTGCAATTTCAAACGTAACTTTTACACTGTTATTGAATGCAACATCGGATGCATTAGCCAGATCGTTTTGTAAATTTAATTGAATATTCTTGCCTGCCGTTTGTAAATATTCTTTAACAGAAGGTTCGACAGCAAGTTTTTCACTGACCTGCCAGGATAATTTTGTAATTGAAATTGCAGCCGGTTTGTCAGAGAAAGAATTCGTCATTGATTTGTTTATATCCTGAGAAACGGCTCCGGAGGAAGTATCTTCTTCTCCTGCGGAAGCTGCATTATTTTGGAAATCAAATACCTGATTATCCTGTGAAGCATCCATGGAATCATTGTTGGCAGCTGCAATATTTTTTTGATACATATAATAACCGCCTGCTGCTCCGCCTATGAAAAGCAGCGCAATTAAAGCACCTGCAACGGCAATTTTTTTCGTCTTTTTAACAGCCTCGGCGCTCATTGGCTCTTGTGAAAGATCAAGCTCAACCTGTTCGCCTTCTTTTGGTGCTTCCTGTTCATCAAACAAATTTTCAATATCTCCGTTTTGTTCATCAGGTGTGGTTTCTTCTGCGTTTGGCAATATTTCTTCATCAGACATTTCAACGGCATCTGGTTCGTCGCCGAACGGTTCGGAAGATAATACTTGTTCTTCTTGATTTTTATCGTTTCCTGTTTCGTCTTCATCATCATCAGAAAGAAGAGCAAGCAAGTCATCGTCTAACAGTTCTTGCAAATCATCGTTTTCAGATTCTGCGTTTGTTTCTTGTTTTTGTATATTTTGTGATGCAGCTGTTTCTTCCTGTTCAGGCTGATATGTATTTTGGATCGGAGTCTCGTTTGGCAAGGATGCCGTCTGCGGCTGTGAATCTGAATTTTCAGCAGTAGTTTCTAAACTTTCATAATTGTAATCCGGAAAGTCAAAATCAGCTACGTGTTGTTCCGTTTCGTCTTCGAACGATTCAATAACCGGCTCTTGTTTATTCAGGTCAAATACATCAGCCTCTATGCTTTCTGCCTGGCTGCTTTCTTGTGACAGATGTTCGTCAGCAGTATCATTTAAATCATCATATTTTAATTCAACAGGTTCTTGAGGCTCAGAAACAGCCGGCCAGTCATCTTCTGTGTCTTCGATTAACAAATCATCAGTTTCATCAGTAATGGTTGTTTCCGGTGTTATAGTCTCAAAATCATCTGTTTTTATATCCTCAGTTTCAACAGAAGACAAAGGTTCTATTGAATCAATCGTTTCTAAGTCTTCCAGTTCTAATGAATCAGAGTCGTTTAATTCCTCTAAATCATTAGTTTCGCTTATTTGTAAATCATCGGTTTCTTCTTCCTGAATAATATCGTTTAACGGAGTTGTCGCAACAACAGTGTCATTTGTTTGTTCTTCAATAATATCTTCAGGCTCTGAAGAAAATTCTTCTAATCCGTCAATATCTGTAAGATTTTCAATATCGTTGTCAAAGGTTATATCTTCTGTTTCTGTATTTTCTATGATATTTTCTTCCGGTTCATCAAAAGAAATTTCTTCTGTTTCATCGTCAACTGTCAGGGTGTCAGGTTGAAGTTCGTCTAAAGAGTTTTCTTCTTGTTGTAAATTGTTTTCTGTAGTTGATTCGTGTGTTTCTTCTGGTATCGGAGATACTGTTTCTTCTTCTAAAGACAAAAGTTCTGCTTCAGTTAAATCAGGCAATACTTCATCCTCGGCAGTTAATGCGTCATCATCAGCCGCAGTATTTAAAAGGTCTTCTGTTTCTTTCTCAATTTCTGACGGAATTTCATCTGCAATTTCATTAAGTTCTACGGATTGAACCTCATCATTTTGAGGCAATTCAGTATCATTTAATATTTCCTGTTCATCTTCTTCAATAATAAATGGCTCTTCGACCGGTTCGCTGGCAAATGCATCTATTGACGCATTTAATTCATCAAAAGAGTCTTTTATATTATTTTCTTCAGCAGGCTGAGTTTCTTTTGTACTTTCAGATACTTCTTCAAGAGAAACAGCGTTAGATTCTTCTAATGTATTTAAATCATCTGCTGATTCTTCTTCAAGCTCCGGTAGACTTAAAGCTTCATCATCAAGTGACAAAGAGTTTTCTTCCTCTGCTAAAACAGACTGCTGTTGTTGAGGGTTCATAATACCCGTATCAAGCATGCCGTCTGAAATTTTTGAAGCGGATGCAGCGGCAAGTACAGAGCCGGCTGCAGCGGCAGCAGCAGTTGAAACCTCAGGTTCTTGAGGTTTATCATCAGCAGGCGGGGTTTCCGTCTCTATTTTTGGGGCGGGTTTGCTAAAGTCTTCACTCGCTTTTTCAACCAGAGCCATATGAGCGATAGCTGCTTGATCCACCTCCTCTTTGTTTCCGGATAAAACACTTAAAGTACTGTCATTTAAAAGTTCCTGATAATTTTTTAACTGTGAAACAATGTCGTCAAAGTCATTTATGTCACAGAAGGTATCACGGCATTCCATGCAATCGGCAACATGTTTTATAAAGTAAATTTTGTCTGCTTCTGCTGCCTGTTCATCAATTATGCTTGCGCATAACGCAAGTACATTTTCGTGTTCTTCCTGCGTATATTTTTTGGGAGTTATTTTAAGAGCTTGAGCATAAGAAATAAAATCTTCAAAAGGTTTGAGTATATCTAAAGGGTAAGTGTAATACTCTTCACCGTTTTTTGTGTATTCAAGTTCTTTTTCAGGGATAAAACCTAAAAATTCAATTTCTTTTAACGAGTTATCAAATCTTACAACAATGTAAGCTTCCGGCTTGATATCGTATTTAACCTGAAGTTTGGGAACCGTAAAAGTTGTATCGTTGAATGTGACTCTGACATCAAATCTGGCGTTATTTGCGTAAATATCAGCGATTTCAATTTCTTTGGCAAAGACAGCAGATTTATAAAGGCTGTGGTTAGAAAGAGTTTTAAGCCCGTTTTCCGTAAGATATTTTGCTGCGGCATTTGCTGCAATCCCGAGTGCGTATACTCTTTTTCTTAAATAGGTATCATCTACTTTACATGCAACAAATTTTGCGTTATCCAGTACATCTTCACTGATATTTACATTTATATTCATAAAAATTCCTCATATTCCGTTCTCTAATTATATAGATTACAGTTCTTAAAAAAATATTCCAAAACCATGCAATAAATGTTATAATGTAACAAAATGTTTCATAATTTTGAACGTGACCGGTTCAGGTAGCAATAAAAAGTTTTCTGTAGTTTTATATAAGCACAGCGTGTAAAAAGGAGTGTAAGTATGTCAACAAGTTTCTCAACAATAACACCGATGAATCCGGCAACAATTTCTAAAAAACCCGCTTATTCCATAAATAATCAACCTCAGCCGGCAGCCAGCACACCTATAGAACCTCAGGAACAACAACCGGCTAAAAAGAAAAGCCGCTGGGTGTTAAAAACACTGGCCGCTGTAGTTGTTTTAGCAGCAGCTGCAGGTTTGGGCAGAAAATATTTGCCGGAAACATTTGACCCGGCAGCAAAATTAGCCGGAGATGAAAATATATTAAAGAAAGGTTTGTACTATGCTAAATTGGGCGTAGCAAAAGCCGGTGAATTTATTAACACAAATGTAGAAAAGCTCTGGGAAGGTGCAAAAAACCTTTTCAAAAAAAGCGACGCAGCTAATAAATCATAACTAATATTAATAAAGTTTTTTATTAAAAGCCGGTGCTGTTAAAAGGTCCCGGCTTTTATAGTTTTTATGTTTTGGTCCGTATACATTTATTCGCTAAAAAAGAAAAACAAAAATATTATGGTTATTGTAAAATAAATATGAGCATAACGAGGTGATATTGTGAACAGAGAAGAAATTTTGAATAAAGCTAATGAATTGATAGCCGAAAAAGATTTTGAACAGGCAAAAACTGTTATTGAGTCTTATATAAATGAATCTCAGGATACTTCTATAGAGGCTCAAAAAACACTCGGGTTGTGCAATATTAACCTTGGCAATAATAATGAGGCAAAATCTAATTTTGAAAAAGTTGTTGAACAAAATAATGACGACGCAACCTCTTGGTTTTATCTGGGAATGATATACGAAGACCTTGATGATCTTGAAAAATCACAGAATGCTTATGAAAGAGTTATTGTTTTAAGAGAAGATTACAAAGATGCATACAAAAACCTCGGGGTTTTGCACTTAAAATTGAAAAACTATGACACGGCAATAGAATTTGCTCAAAAGGCGCTTGCTTTTGATGAAGAAGATTACCAGATTTATTATATTATCGGAACTGCTTATACTGCAAAAAAAGAGTATGAAAAAGCCGTTGAATTTCTTAAAAAAGGCATAGCTTTAAAACCGGAACATCCATTGATGTATAACAATCTGGGGTCTTGTTATCTTGCTTTGAACGAAATAAAAGAAGCTCAAAAAACTTTTGAAAAAGCCGTTGGGCTTGACGGGAATAATGCAACAAGCTTTTATAATCTTGCGACCTCTCTTCAATTACAGCAAAAACACGCAGAAGCTTTTAAAATTTTTGAAACTGCATATAATATAGAGCCTACGGAGTTTCATCTCTGTGCTGTTGCTGTTGGCGCAATAAATGCAGAGGAATGGGAAAAGGCTGTTAATTATTATCAAAAACTTATAGTTCTTCACCCTGAAAAACAAAATTTTCAATACAATTTGTCCTGCGCATACCATGCTCTTGGCAAATATAATGAGGCAATACGACTTCTTGCCCAGCTGGTTACGCTTAATCCAAAATCGATTGCAATGGGGAAAATGCTTGCCGATTGTTACGAAAAGACCGGAAATACAGAGCTTGCCAAAAAAGTTTACACAAATATGATAAGACTCGGTAAAATACCTCCGGAAGTTTATTACAGATATGCTCTGTTGTGTATGAAAACAGGAGAAAAAGACAAAGCTGAAACTATTTTTAAAAAGGTTATTCAGCTTGACCCTCAAAATGCATCTGCTCATAAAGATTTGGGCGTTGTTTATCTTTCTCAAAGATTGTTTGACTATGCAAAAGACGAATTTAGTACAGCTTTTGAGCTGGAACCTGACAACCCTTCCGTAGTTTTTGAACTTGCTAACTTTTATCAGGTTATGAACGACTACAAAACAGCTGCCCGGTATTATGAAAAAGCGTATGAACTTGATAAAAATTCAATGGATATATGTATTTTTAGGGCATTAAACTACCATAAAATGAATAACCTTGATAAATCGCTTGAGCTGTTTTTGGAGGCAATGAAAAAATTTCCGTCTCAGTATTTGATATTATTTAACATAGGTTTAATTTATTACGAAAAAGGAAACTATGATGCAGCTAAAGAGTTTTTATCCGACGCATACAGTTTGTATCAGGATCCTGAAATTATGAATGTTCTTGCTTTGACATTTTTCGAGTTGCAAGAGTTTGATAATGCAAAAAATTTGGCGTTAAAGCTTGTTGAAAAATATCCGGATAATATAAATATCTTGCTTTTGCTTGCTAAAATATATATTGAAACAGCAGATGCAAAAAATTCGGTAGAGTATTTGGAAAAGATTTTGAAAATTTTTCCGCAGCAGCCGGAGGCCGGAGAGCTGTATAAAAAAATTAAAGGAGTCAGCAAATAATGTACGAATTAAAGGTAATAAGTTCCTTTTCTGCTGCACATCACCTTTTAAATTATGAAGGCGAATGCGAAAACCAGCACGGACACAACTGGAAAGTTGAGGTCTATATAAAAGGCGAAAATTTAGACAAATCAAATATTCTGGTAGATTTTAAAGTATTAAAACGCGAACTAAAAAAAGTTCTTGATGAACTTGACCACAAAGATATTAATGAGCTTGAACAGTTTAAAAATATATCGCCCAGCAGTGAAGTACTGGCAAAATATATTTATGACGGGATGAAAAAAGTTTTTCCTCTGGTTTCAAAAGTCGGGGTATGGGAAAACGAGAATTCCTGTTCAATGTATTATGAAAATTAAGTGTGTTTAAAAAAATAAAGGCGGATTGGTATAATGAATTTAATACAGGCAATTATTATGGGGTTGATTCAGGGATTAACGGAATTTTTACCTGTTTCAAGTTCGGGGCATCTGGTTTTGACCTCCAGTTTATACAAATATTTTACCAGTAAAGATTTTGTTACCGGCAGCAGTGAAGAAGTTATTTTTGATATAGTTCTTCATCTGGGTACTTTGCTGGCTGTGTGTTTGTATTTTAGAGACGATATTGTAAAAATTACAAAAGCGTTTTTTAAAGCTTGTATTAAGAAAGATTTTTCAGACCCCGAAGCGAAACTGGCAGGGTTTATACTACTCGGTACAGTGTTTACGGTTCTTGTTGCTTATCCGTTAAAAATTGTCTCGGAAAGTTTGATAAGTTTGCCATATATTGTGGGTATTTTTATATTTTTAACAGGCTGGATTTTGTTCCTTGGAGAATGGGCAGCAGAAAAAAAACAGACAAAAACAGATAAAGTTGATTTAAAAACAGCAATAATCATTGGTCTTGCGCAGGGTATTGCATCAATTCCGGGAATTTCTCGTTCTGGTTCTACTATTTCTACCGGCATATTTCTGGGCTTAGACAGGGTTGCATGTGCAAGGTATTCTTTTTTATTGAGCTTGCCGATAATTGTAGGTGCATCTGTTTTTTATCCTATATTAGAGCTTGATTTGCATCAGATGATGAACTTTAATTGGCCGGCATTTGTTGTTGGTTTTGTTATATCGTTTATTTCAGGGTATTTTTGTATAAAATATTTTCTGAAATTTCTTGGCAAACATTCTATGAAAATATTTGCATACTACTGCTGGGCCGCAGGTTTGTTTATGTTTATTTTCTTTAAGTTTTTTGTGTAAATAAAAATACTTAAAAAAATATTCGGTGCAGACATATAATGCATAATGCCTGTCCGGAAAACTTATTAAAATGAGGGTGTGTTCTTGCACACCCTCATCTTATGTTTAAAAATGTTTTATTTTAATGTTTCAATAAGCTCTTTAATTGCGTTGATTTGTGCCTCAAGCTCATCGGCACGGGCTTGAGTTTCTTCAATCAATTCTTTAGGCGCTTTTTCAACAAAGTTCTTGTTTTTAAGCCTGCCGTCCAAACTCATTTTTTCTTTGTTGAGTTTTTCTATTTTTTTGTTCTGGCGTGCAATTTCCTCATCAAAGTTAATCAAACCTTCAAGCGGGATAATGATTTTTGAATTGCCTACAACAGCAGACGCAGATTTTTTAGGCATTTGTGTATCTTCGCCTTTAAATTCCACACTTTCTATTCTTGCAAGACGTTTTAAGTAAGGTACAACAGCTTCAAAAACCGGTTTTTCGGCTGCACTTGCCAGAACAGTTATATTCATTTGTGCAGAGAGCGGTATATTCAAGCCCTGACGGACATTTCTCAAAGATTTAATTGTTTCAAAAACAAGTTCCATTTCTTTGTTTTCTGTTTCAAAAACAAATTCTTTTTGATAAGTCGGGAACTGTGCTTTTATAATTCCGATTGTTTCTTTTTCCTGAGGGATTAATTGCCATATAGCCTCTGTAATGTGCGGCATAATCGGGTGGAGCATTCTCAAAGCCATATCAAGAATATATCTCAAAACTCTTTGCGTGTTTGCTTTTTGTGCAGCGTCTTGCAATTGAATTTTTGCGATTTCTACATACCAGTCACAGTATTCGTTCCAGAAGAAATCGTACAACACATGAGCTGTTTCACCTATTCTGTAAGTTTGGATGTTGTCATTAACAAGTTTTGCAGTTTCGTTCAATCTATGCAGAATCCATCTGTCAGCGATTGTAAGGTTATCCATGTCAATCGCTTTGTTGTCAATGCCTTCAAGGTTCATCAGAACAAATCTTGAAGCGTTCCAAATTTTATTTGCAAAGTTTCTGCCGTATTCAAATTTATCTTCACTGATTTTTATATCTTGACCGCCGTATGTACACATTGATGTCATTGTGAACCTTAGTGCGTCGCAGCCGTATTTGTCTATTACCCCGACAGGATCAACCGTATTGCCTTTGGATTTAGACATTTTTTGTCCTTTTTCATCACGGATTAAACCGTGGATGTATACAGTTGAAAATGGGGCTTTGCCGGTAAATTCATAGCCCATGGTAATCATTCTTGCTACCCAGAAGAAAATTATGTCAAAACCGGTAACAAGAACTGAGGTCGGATAGAATTTTTTAAAATCTTCTGCCTCTTTATTTGGCCAGCCCATTGTAGAAAACGGCCACAATCCTGATGAAAACCAGGTATCAAGTACATCAGTTTCTTGTGTATAATTTTCAGGATCCGGATTTTCTTTAGCAACAACCATCTCGCCGGTCTGGTTATGATAATATGCCGGAATCTGATGTCCCCACCACAATTGACGTGATATGCACCAGTCACGGATATTTTCCATCCAGCCAAGATAATTCTTTTCCCATTTTTCGGGAATAAATTTAATTTCACCGGTTTTTACAGCCCTGATGGCAGCTTCTGCAAGAGGTTTCATTTTTACAAACCATTGCTCTGAGAGTAACGGTTCAATTGTTGTATGGCATCTCTGGCATTTGCCTACGTTGTGTTCAAGGTCTGTGATTCTTATCAAATCATTGTGATAACGCAGCATGTCCACAGTTTTTTTGCGTGCCTCGTCGCGGTCTAAGCCGTGCAGCTCTTCCGGAACTTCTGCACAGGCTTTCATCTTGCCTTCTCCGTCAATAACCCATATAGGTTTAAGGTTGTGGCGTTTTGCGATTTCATAGTCATTGGGATCGTGAGCGGGAGTAATTTTAAGTGCTCCGGTTCCGAATTTTTTGTCAACATATTCATCGGCAATAATAGGAATTTCTCTGCCTGTAAGCGGAATAACAACGGTTTTTCCGATTAAATCTTTATATTTGTAATCAGTAGGATTTACTGCAATAGCCGCATCACCGAACATGGTCTCGGGTCTTGTTGTTGCAATTACAATCGCACCCGGTTCATCTTTTAAGGAGTAGCTGATTTCCCAAAGGTGGCTTGCTTCTGTTTCGTATTCGGTTTCTACATCAGAAATCGCTGACTGACAGCGCGGACACCAGTTTACGATATAAGACCCTTTGTAAATTAATCCTTTTTCGTATAGTCTTACAAATACTTCTTTAACCGCGTCAGAGCAGCCTTTGTCGAGGGTAAATCTTTCTCTTGAACGGTCAAAGGATGCGCCGAGACGTTTGCACTGGTCTAAGATTGCGCTTTTATGTTCGTTAGCCCATTTCCAGGTACGTTCTAAAAATTTTTCTCTGCCGAGTTCGTGGCGGTTTGTGCCTTCTGCTCTCAGTTGTTTTTCTACAACGTTTTGTGTTGCAATACCGGCGTGGTCTGTACCCGGAACCCAGAGAGTTTCGTAACCTGACATTCTGTGATAACGGACTAAAATATCCTGCAAGGTTTCATCAATGGCGTGCCCCATATGCAGTACACCCGTGACGTTTGGAGGCGGAATTACAATTGAAAAAGGTTTTTTAGGAGATTTTGCATCTGCTTTAAAGCATTCGTTGTCTTCCCAAAATTTATAGATTTTTTCTTCTGTAGCTTTTGCGTCATACGTGGTGGGCAAATCGCTGAAGTTAACAGTTTTTGTATTTTCCATTATTGCCTCTCTAAGGTGTTTTAAATCATTCAATGCCTATAAAATAGCACAAAGAAGTTTTTTTTTACATAGCCGGGTTAATTTGCTATACAAAAAACGCTTTCTTAAAATAAATTGAAGAAAGCGTTTTGAAAATATTTAAGAGTTATATTTTGTTGACGGTTATTTTAATGCGCCTTTAACTATTTTAGCAAAGCTGTCAGCTTTAAGGCTTGCACCGCCGACTAATGCACCGTCAATATCAGATTGAGCCATTTGTTCTTCGATAGTTTCCGGTTTAACACTTCCGCCGTATAAGATTCTGATTGAATCAGCAGCGTTTGCACCTGCAATGTCTTTAACAACGCCTCTTATCATTGCAATAACTCTGTTAGCTTCTGTTGAATCGCAGGTTTTACCTGTTCCGATAGCCCAGATAGGTTCGTAAGCAATGATTGATTTAGCAACTTCATCAGGTGTAAGTCCGTTTAATGCAGCTTTGATTTGTGAAGCTATGTGAGTATCAGTAACCCCTGCTTCTCTTTGTTCAAGAGATTCGCCGCAGCAGATGATAGGAACAAGTCCTTCTGCAAGAATTTTTTTAGCTTTTTTGTTAACCATTTCATCTGTTTCGCCAAAGTATTGTCTTCTTTCGGAGTGTCCGATAATAATGTATTCACAGCCTGCATCTTTAGCCATTTCAACAGAAACTTCTCCGGTGAAAGCGCCTTGAGTTTCGTAAAAACAATTCTGGCAAGCGAGTCTTACTCTGCCGCAGCCGCAATCTGTCATAGCTTTGTTCACTGCATAAAGTGATGTAAATACAGGAGCAACAACAACTTCGGGCATTGTTGCTTTGTCTAAATCTTTTAATTCTTTCATCAAATCGTTAACCAGCTGGGCAGATTCTGCTTGCAATTTGTGCATTTTCCAGTTGCCGGCAATAACAGGTCTTCTTGACATAATACAATCTCCTTGTTTTGTACTAATTCACAATTGAATAGTAGATAAAACAAGGAGATTTATCAAGATTATATTTCATGTAATCAGAGAATAATAACTGTATAATTTATTAATGAATTAAAAATTAATTCTTTCTTTTTCAACAACAACCGGTTTTTTGTTGACCCTTGTATAAATTGCGCCTATATATTCTCCAAGAACCCCCAGGCAAAACAGCTGTACCGAGGCAAAGAAAAATAAACTGATGATAATAGGAGCCATGCCCAGTGAAAATTCTTCCCAGAACACCAGTTTTAAAATAAAATACAAAAAAGCAATTAAAAGGCTTAAAAAAGAAAAACCAAACCCTAAAAAAGTCATGATACGCAGCGGAACTTTAGAATGTTTTACAATACCAATCATTGCATTATCGTATAGGGTGTAAAAATTGTTTTTTGTAATACCTCTTTTTCTTGTCGGCTGTGTGAATTCCACAAAAGCTTTTTCGTAACCTATATCACAAATTAAACCTCTCAGGTACGGATACGGGTCATCTAAACTTTTTATAATTTCTATAACTTTATGGTCATAAAGCCCGAAACCGGTACAGTTTTTAACAAGACCTGAATCATCATCTGCTATTCTTGAAATAAGTTCATAATAAGCACTGCGAATCAAAAACATGAGTATTGATTCTTCGCTTTTTGTTTTTTTGCCCAGAACAATCATGTAGCCCTGTTCCCATTTTTCTATAAAATCTTTTATAAGTTCGGGAGGATCCTGAAGGTCGGAGGCAAGATAAATTACCGCGTCTCCGTCGGCCTGTGTCATTCCGTAATAAGGTGAGCGAATGTGTCCAAAGTTACGGGTATTTAATATGACTTTAATTCTCTCATCTTTTTGTGCAAGGTCACGGAGTTTTTGTGCCGTATTATCTGTTGAACCGTTATCAAGCAGTATGTATTCAAATTTGTATCTGTCACAAAAGGGTTCAATTGCTTTTGTAACTCTTTCATATAAAGTGTCTATATTTTCTTCTTCGTTATAACAGCTGGAAACAAGGCTAATTTTTTTCATACTTTAAATACCCAATTTTTGTTTAATATAAAAGATATTAATGCACATATTACGGTAGATACAAGACCTGCAAAATAAAGATTTATATGTACAAGCTCTGCCAGCCGCAAAATAATTATACCAATTGTACAGATTAAGGTATATACTGCAACAAATTTAAATATAAGTTTATTGTTATGATTTTTAAAAACCAGTACCCCGATTGTTTTAAAGTTAAATAATATCCCCGCAATAGTAGACAAAACAACGGCAATTGAATAATGCAGCCCCAAAAATAAAAGCAGTGCAAAAGCCAGATATCCAAACGCCGTATTCAAAACTCCGACGAGAATAAATTTTACAAAAAGCAAATCTATTTTCATAATTTTATAATATTATAAATTAGAGATGGAAAAAACTTTATTTAAAATCGAAAATATATTTTTTATAACCTGTTTGTTGTGGGGAATAATTTTTTTGTTTGTGAATCCTCCGTTTCAAACTCCTGACGAACCGGAACATTTTTTTAAGATGTGGGGATACACTCAGGGAACTTTAAGGCATCAAATAAAAGACGGCGTAAGCGGTCAAAATTTGCCTGAGAGTTTTACAAATCTTTATAATTTTTATGATTATTACAGAAGAATTGACACAAAAATTCCGTTAGAAGCAACATTTCAAGCAAAAAAATTGCCGCTTGAAAAAGATAAAACAGTTTTTTTGAGTTTTAATCCGTCAAGTTACACCCCTTTATCTTATTTTCCGTCATTTATTGTTTTATGGTTTTTGAAATTATTTTGTGTAAAACCTTTAGCAATGTTATATATTTTGAGGTTTTGTTCACTGCTTGTGTATCTGGCTTTGTGTTACGGCGCAATAAAAATTGTCCCGTGTTTTAAATGGACTTTTCTGTTGTTTTCACTGCTGCCGGTAAATATTTATCAGGCTGCATCTGTCAGTGTAGACGGATTAACATTCGGTTTGATTATTTTATTTCTGGCTTATACGCTTAAACTCGCGTTTGATGACAGTATAAAACATATTAACGTTAAAAATATTTTGCTCTGGAGTATAATATTTGCTTATATCTGTATTTTAAAATACGCATATTTCCCTCTTATAGTTGCATATTTTTTGATACCTTACAAAAAATTTGAGTCTCAAAAAGCGTATTTTAAATATTTTTGGCTTTCAGCCTGTGCATCTTTGGTGTTAATTTTTATATTTTTATCTGCAGTTATGAGCACCCCTGTGTTAAACCAACACACAAAAACATTTTTGATTAATGACAAGGCTGATTTAATTAAGCAGATAATAACCGCCCCTGTTGATTATCTGAAAAAAGTTCTCATATCTACTTATATTTTAAGGGGATTTATTTACAGAAACATTATTTCAAGTGTTAGTGTATTCTTTAAAATGATACCGGTTTTTGCTGTTAATATAGCTTATATAGCTTTACTTTTGTCAGTATTTTATAAAACCGTTAACGAAAAAATACAAAAAATTTCTCTTAAACAAAAAGGTTTAATAGCTGCCGGTATAATAATTTCTTATTTGATAATTGTTACATCAGTATATTTAATATTCAAAAGCAAAACTTACATAGTCGGTATTCAGGGGCGATATCTTACACCGCTGTTATTATTCGCTCTGTTTGTATTTGCGTCTGATAAATTCTGTTTTAAAAGCAAAATAGTGCCTGTCTTTTTATTTTTAGTTTCTCAGTTTTTGCTTTTATGCACTTTTGTTAATATAATTAATATGTATGCTTAAAAAGCATATAATTTAGCGGCGGGAGGAGTTTACATCCATTGAACAACTTAAAAAACATAATGTTTAGATGTGAAAATGTTTTTCTGGTTTCTTGTTTGTTGTGGGGGCTTATATTTTTAATAGTTAACCCTCCTTTTCAGGCTCCTGATGAACCTGCACACTTTTTTAAGATGTGGGGATATACGCAGGGAACATTACGGCATACGATTAAAGCCGGATGGAGCGGAACAGAACTGCCCGAAAGTATTGAGCGTATTTATAAATTTTATTCTCAATATGTTTACACAAACAAAAAAATTCCGTTAATAGAAACTGTCAAATATTCAAAATTGCCTTTAAACAAAGATAACAAAGTTTTTGTAAAATTTATTCCTACAAGTTATACTCCTTTGTCTTATTTTCCGTCATTTATTGTTTTGTGGGTAATGAAATTTTTGAGTATAAAACCTCTTTTAATGATGTATATTCTACGGTTTTGTTCTCTTCTTGTTTATTTGTCGCTTACATATTTTGCGATAAAAATTACACCTTGTAAAAAGTGGTTGTTTCTTTTTTTCTCATTGCTGCCGGTTAACGTATATCAGTCGGTTGCAATCAGTACGGACGGTATAACGCTCGGGGTTATAATGCTTTTTGCTGCGTATACATTGAAACTTGCTTTTGATGACAGTATTGTAAAGATTGAAAAACAACAAATAATAATATGGGATGTTTTAATTACCTGTATAGGTCTTTTAAAATTTACATATTTCCCTTTAATTCTTTTATATTTTTTGATTCCGAAAAATAAATTTGCGTCAATAAAACAGTATTTTACAAATTTTGGAATTGTACTTATTTTAAATATGTTTTTAATAGCGTGTGTTATTGTTGCAGCAATGAGCGCAAAAGGAATAAATGAATATACGTACGGCAAAAATTTGATGAGCGGTTTTGAAGTTATAAAGAAAATATTGCAATCTCCTTTGGATTACATAGTTCTGGTTTATCAATCAACATTATTTTTGAGGCAGTTTATTTTTCGCAATATCATATCAAGTATTGGCGGAAATCTTATAATGATACCAAATTTTGCCTCAAATTTAGCATGGTTTTTACTATTTTTATCCTGTTTTTACAAAAGTAAGACAGAAGATTTAATAGACTTGAAAATAAAAAACAAAATGCTCATTTTAACTATATTGATATTTTGTTATTTTCTTATTATGACTTCGGTTTATCTGGTATATCAAATGACAGTACCCTATATAATAGGTATTCAGGGAAGATATCTGACACCGTTGCTTTTGTTTTTTATGCTCTTATTTAATTTAAAAAATATATGTGTAAAAAATAAAATAGTGCCGGCAATTCTTACGTTTGCCGCACAGTTTTTACTTCTTATGACATTTGTTATTATAATTGTTTATTACTATTAAATTAAAAATTAAAATGAAAAAAATAATACTAAAAACAGAAAATATATTTTTAATATTTTGTTTATTATGGGGAATAATATTTATTTTTGTGAATCCGCCTTTTCAATCTCCTGATGAGCCTGAACATCTCTTTAAAATGTGGGGGTATACTCAAGGGACATTGAGATATCAGATAAAAGACAATCAAGCTGGGCTTAATGTTCCATATAGCATTTCTTATTTGTACAATTTTTATAATGTTTACAGGCTTTCTAACAAAAAAATTCCTTACAAATCAACAATTCAAGCTATTGAAGTGCCTCTTGCTAAAGATACAACAAGTTTTTTAAATTATACGCCGCCAAGCTACACACCAATATCATATTTTCCGTCCTTTTTGATTTTATGGGTAATGAAAATTGTTAATGTAAAACCGATTTTGATGATGTACATACTGAGGTTTTGCTCTCTTCTTGTTTATCTTGCTCTGACATATTACGCAATAAGAATTACCCCGTGTAAAAAATGGTTGTTTTTTCTTTTTGCACTGCTGCCTGTTAACTTAATTCAGTCCGGCTCTATCAGTACGGACGCTATAACAATAGGATTTATTCTGCTTTATATTGCATATACTTTAAAGCTGGCTTTTTGTGATTATGTGCAAAACATCAATAAAAAAGAAATATTTCTCTGGGCTGGTTTAATAACAGTTATAACTATATTAAAATTTGTGTATGTTCCTTTGATTTTATTGTATTTTATAATTCCCGATGAAAAACTAACCTCAACAAAAATTTATTTAAAATATTTTATATGGACTTTGTTGATAAATGCCGGTGTTATTTTATTACTTATTTTAAGTGTCACAAGCGGTTCTGAAATAACAACATACGGGCTCGGAGCTGCTAATAAATTTAATTTAATCAAAGAAATACTGCACTCACCTTTTGTTTATCTAAAAAATATTTTAGATTCCACAATTTTTTTAAAAGATTTTCTTTATCAAAACACAATTTCCAGTATCGGTGTAACTTTAGCAATGATTCCTTTAAAATACACACATCTTGCGTGGGCGGGGCTTGTTCTTTCCGCTTTTTATATTGATACCGGAGAAAAGATTTGTACTATAAAGTTAAAAAACAAAATCCGGATTATTACGGCTGTTGTGCTGTCTTATATTTTAATAATGACTTCCGTTTATCTTGTTTACCAGACAAAACCTTATATAATAGGCATACAGGGAAGATACCTGACACCTTTAATACCGGTTGTTTTGCTTGTGTTATGCTCAAAATACGTTACAAAAAGCAAGGTCGTGCCTGTTGGTTTATTTTTAATATCGCAGTGTTTACTGTTTCAAAATTTGATTACACTTGTTTTAAGATACTATTAAACTAATGATTTTATGAAAGAGAATTATTATGGAAGAGAGAAAAAAAACAATTTTAATAAATATAATTTATACAATATTGTATGCAATATTTACCCTTATAATTGTATTGCACCATGAAACATGGGCTGATGAGGCTCAGGTGTGGCAATTAGCCAAACATTTGAATATTTTTGAACTCTTTAAACATCTTGTTAACGAAGGTCATCCGTCATTTTTTTATCTGTTAATGATGCCGTTTGCAAAGATGAATATATCTATAATGTTTATGCAAATTTTTTGCTGGGCATGTATGTGTGCCGGAGTGTTTTTATTTTTGCAGTTTTCGCCTTTCGGAAGGTTTGCAAAATTCGCAATAGTGACAAGCGCAGGTTTTTTATACTTTTTTCCGGTAATAGCAAGAAGTTATTCAATGCTTCCTCTTCTTGTTTTTTCTCTTGCAATACTGTATCCAAAATCAAACAAACATCCGTTTTGGTATGCCTCTTTAATATTTATGCTTGCTAATACACATATAATAATGCTTGTATTCTGCGGATTTTTGACCCTTGATTTTTTATATACAAACTTGATTAAAACAAGAAAAGAACTTGATAAAACTCTTTTAAAAAAATATTTAACAGCGTTTGCTATTATGTGTGTAGGGCTGCTTGCCGTTGTATTGCAGCTCCATGGAACAACCTCAAGTAATGTTATGATAAAACTTGATACAACCTCGCTTGGCGTTAGTGCATTAAAAGTATTGAGCCAGTTTTTTATAAATTCTGTTGACAATCAGTGGCCTGAATACGGCAAAATAATGTTCCCTGTGTTTAATGTCCCTGCGATTTTGCTTTCTGCATTGATTTATGCAGTAATGTTTGTTGTATTGATTTTAAAGGATAAAAAGCTTTTTGTTATAACCTTTTTTAGTATAGCTTTTCAGCTTTTTGTATACATTGTGGGATACAATCACTGGGTTTTTGTTAACAGAATATTTTGCGCGCATATTATACTGATATTTGCATTCTGGGTGCTTATGAATAAAGAAGGATTTTCTTTTAAAGCCGGAAGAATTATAAATATATGCCTGTCTTTGTTTTTTATTTTTATGCTGATGAACGGTATTAAATATTGCGTACTGGATATTAAATACAACTATTCTTCTGCAATTGAAACCGCAAAATATATAGAAAAAAATATAAATAAGCAAGATTCTATTCTTATAACAGACAATGATCCGCATGTTATGGGGCTTGTCTGTTATTTGGACGGAAAAAGAGATATTTATTCCGTTGCTCACAAATACTATATCAGGTATGTTGTCTGGGATAAAAAACTGTTTTATATCTTAAGCAAACTCGCCTGGGCTGAGTATACAAGACTTGAGATTGAACAAAATCCTGATTTTAAAAACAAAAAAATATATGCAATTATTCCTGCCTTTGATACTTACAAGATGGGTGTGACAGAACTGAAGGATTATAAACTTGTTTATCAAAGCAGTCCTGCAATAGTTAAATACGAGGGCTTTAGAGTATATGAATATACAGGCCGCACAAAATAATTATTTTCTTTTTTATTAAAAAGGCAAAAAATTTTTTGTTAATGTTTTAATTTTTATACAAGCAGGAAAGGTCGAAGTGTTATGACATTAATAAACGAATTCAGAAAAATTGACGGTTCTCTTTTAAGAACATATAAAAATATCAGAAACGGCAAAGTAACACATGTTTTGACAAATGAAATAGGCGGTAAGCGTATCGGTGTAAAAGCTATCAATTGTGACGCTCAGGAAAACCCTTACAGAATAATTGATATTGCGCAAAACAGGCATGATGTATACGAAAAGGCTCAAGACGGGTCTACGATTTTGCATAGCAAAGGAAAAACACAAAGTTTTCCAAATTTGATTTTTAATACAGTTTGTGAACGGATTTTCGGCAAATAAAAAGCCCTTGCAGTCTCAACCGGCAAAGGCGTTGATGTTAATAAATCAGGAATTTACGTATCATATCTGTTAATGGTTTTTACAGTTTAAAAATTATGAACTTATCAGCTGTAAAACTTCCTGCAATAATGATTTGTTTGTAGAAATCAGTTTGTTGGCTACGTCAAGCTGCATTTTAGCCTGTTGATAGTAGGTGATATTTGCTTTAAAATCACAGTTTGACATTTCTAAAAGTCCGCCTCTCACCTCACCGCGTCCTATAACAGGTCTGCCGGATTCTGCTGTTTCGATAAACTCACCCTGCTTTATTTCATATAACCCTTCAGGATTATGGAAGTTCATAATGGCAAGTTTATATAACGGCACAACATTTTTTCCGCCGTCGGATTTTCCGTATAAAATACCGTCGCCCTTGAATTCAAATTCGTCATATTTGCCTAAATATTTGCCGTTGTTAGGGTCAATCCACAGTTTAATGTTGGTTGTAGGCAGGTTAACAGCTCCTCCTTTTATGCCTGTTTCTGCATAAATATCGGCATCTATAGGTTTTGTACCCTGCATGATTTCACCTTTGTCATTGAGAATATAACCCTGGACAGTATAGCCGCTGGGGTTTTTGTAGACCCCTTCTTTGTCAAAAGTAAATTCTCCCAGTCTTGAATATACAATCTGACCGTCATCTCTACGCAGTGTAAAATAGCCTTCGCCTTCCAGAAAAACATTCTCGTTAGATGTCCCCGGGGTAGATTTTCCCTGACCGACATTTTTGTTAAAACCGTCTATTATTGCAGAATTTAAGAAGGTTTTAAATGTAGCCTGAGTCTCTCTGTAACCGGGAGTATAGATGTTTGTTAGGTTTTCGCCGATTGCGTCCATCCATCCGGCAGTTGCTTTTTGCGTATTCAGAGCATTTACGAAGGAATCGTTCATTTATTACTCTCCTTTATCTTGTTGTTGATTTTGTCTGTCTTTATTTTTTTGTCCGTTATTGGACTGCCTGTATAAAAGGTCATTATACGGCAGGTTCTGGTCATCGAATCTTTGCCTTAAAGAATCAATATTGTTTCTTAAATACATCTCTACTGCCTTGTCTCCCGGAATAAATTCTGCCGAGACCTTGCCTTTCGTATCAATTTTTAATATTACGGAAACGTTATTGTCAAAACTTATACGTACAGGTTTTTGTTCGTTATATGCTTTTGTAATTAAATCACTGAGTACTTTTGAAGTCTGCTGGGTTTTGTATGTAGGACCTATTTCGTCGGCAAATTTTATTACACTTGTTTTATCGCCTGTTTGCTGCAGTGCAAACTGTTTGTTTTCTACAAGGTCAGCAAAAAATTTTGCATCTTCTTTTGAGATTTTTAGAGTATCGTAATCGTACATAGAGGCGAAATTTTTTATGTTTCCAACAGTATCAAAATTAAACTGATTAATGTATTGCTGGTTAGGTATATTTTGGTTTTGCAGGTTTTGCTGCTGGTTTAAAGAAGTTTTGTCTGCATTTTTTTGTTCTTCTAAAACAGTTTTAAAATCACTGTTTTTTTCTTCTGTATTTTCTCCTGCTTTGTCTTTTTTATCTTCTGTTTTAGAGGAAGAAGAAATTTTTTCATCTTTAGCGGCGGATGATGATTTTATTTCATTATCCGTGTCGCGTGATTGAATTGTAGTTTCTGTTTTTGCTGTTGATGTGCTGCTTGCTGAAACGTTCATTTATTTATGTTCCTTCTTCATTGTAGAGGGGGTTATTCATTAGTTCTTTGAGGATTTTTTCCTGTTCTTCTTCTTGCTCTTCTTCCTGTCTTTCTTTTGTTCTGGCAAAATATTTTTGTATTGCCACCTCGGAAAGTTGTTTGAGTTCTGCTTTTTTTTCTTCTTCTATATAAGCTTCTTTGCAGTGTTCTTTGTGTTTTTCGAGAACTTTTACCGCTTTTTCAAGTTCTCTTAATTTATCTTTTTCTATATCAAGCGCCTCCTGTGCTTTTTGCCGGTCAGCCTCAAGGCTTTCTCCTTTTTCATAGAGGTGTTTGAGATATGTGTCGTAAGATTCGTACATTATGAAATCGGCCTGACGCATGTTTTGTCTTGTTGAGGCGATTTCTTTGTTGTTCCTTTCTATCAGTCCTTCTATTTTTAGCACTATTGCCTGTGCGTTACGTACGTTTTGCAGTTGTTCTTCTTTTTTTCTGATTCTGAAATCCAGAATTTTTTGGAGTCTGTAACGAAAAGGCATGGGGATTGCTAATTTTACTATTGTACAAATTAATTATCAGATATTGAGACTGTCATTACTACATCTGTTTGTATGATTATGTATTAATAAATTTTTAAGGGAAGTCAAACTTTTTAATATATTTTAAAGCCCCGGGATTTTTGGGGCATAAGGTTGTAATTTATGGCATGGTGCGTGCAATGCAGTGTTTTATTCAGACAAATATTACAAAATGTAAAAAGTATTTTCTTCTGAAAATACCGTGCTAGACTAGATTATAGGAATTTAAAAAAAAATCCATCAAAACAACTAGCAAAAAATATTTTTAGAAGTCTTGTATAAATAGGACTTACATGCGATTCAAGGGAAATTATGGTTACTGTATCAAGTATTCAGAACAATCAGTCTAATTATGCTGTGTCATCGAGCGTCCTTACAGCTCAGACAAAATCTTCTATAGAGCAGAGTTTTCAAGTTTCAAAAAAGAAAAAAAAACCTCAAAACGGTGATGACCATAGCCTGAGTTATTATAAAAATGATATCCATGAAGATGAACTGGTAGAAAAAAATACACTGGCAAAACGAATAGGAATAAATATTGAAAAAACTCTTGATATTCCTTTAATTCATTTCCCCAGGGGATTAGGCGGTGCGCCGGATTATACTTTTTTTGAATTTTTGCAAACAGCAAAATTTCCTTATTACATAGGCGGTCCTATACTTGCAGCTTTATTTTATGCAGGTGTAAAAAAAGACAATTTCCGTTCGGCAGGTGCAGCACAAAAAGTGGCAAAACATATGGCTCTCGGGGTAGGATTATACTATTTGGGTGCTGCTGTTGCCAAGTCCATTATTAATAATACGGTTAAAATCAGCAGAGGGGTTGATTTAAAACAGCCTTATGCAAAATATATTTCAAAATCTTCTAAAAAATCAGGAGTGTTCCAGAAAGATGTGGAATTCCATACTGCTTTTGAAAGCGCAGATTTTACAAGAGTTGATTTATTGTACAATAAAAAAGGGAAAACTCCTGAGGAAATTAACAAAAATTATATTGAATACGGTAAAAAATACGGAATTAAAGATGACGCCAATAATATTGATTCCACAATAAAACCGCTCATTAAAAAAACAGTTATTATGGCAAGAGCATGGCAATACGCTCTCACCGCATTTTTTGTAACGCTCGGGGTTGGTATGGCAAACCAGCCGGCGTGGGATAATGCTTCTTCGGAAGGATTCAAAAAGACTGTATCGGAGGGCATTTTCGGTAAGGGTGTAAAATTAACGGACAGATTACATAATGTTAAAGTTATTGCTTATGATTATATGTTAAAACCTTTCGGACAAAGTTTTGGACAATTTTGGAAAGGACACTCTAAGGGCTCTTCTATTGCAGGTAAGTCTGTTATACTGGCCAGTGCAGCTGCTACACTGACTGCTATCAGTCTGCTGTTAACAAAAACATCGGCCAAGGGGCATAAGCTGGAAACAACCGGAAATAACAATATTAAAGAGGTACAAAAATAGATGGGCAATTTAATACAATCAATACCTGTTTATAAACCGCAGCAGCAGCAAATACCTGCCGGAAATCCTGCTGTTGTGCAAAATACAACTTTGCCCTCCTCCAACAGTCCGTTTCAAAGTATAAAAAATCAGTTCCCGCAAACCCAAACTTATACATATATTCCGGCTAAACCTTTGAGTGACCCTCATACAACTCCTAAGGGCGTCAGACCTCAGCCGTCTAAAGCCAGATTGGTGCATGAAAACTTTTTTCAATCCATTGGTTCTACGGTAAAATCATACGGAGATTATGCAAAATATTTTTATAATGCAGCATTCAAAGGAGAAGGCAAAGATTATAACGTAGGTAAAATCAATGACCTTTCAATAAGAGCAGGGTCTTTAGGTATTGCTGCTGTTCTTGCTACATCAAAGATGTTCCCGTTTGCAAAAGGTATGGAGTTTGTAGGGCTGGGCACATGGTTCGCTTCTATGGCAATTTGGCCGCATATTCTCGGAGCACCAATAAAAGCATTGTACGGAGTGAATATTAACAAGGAATATATTGATTCTGAAGGCAGAAGAAAATATGTTTATGAGGACAATCAGTATCGTCCTATGGATATCTACAGGTATGCGGATGTCAACGGGAAACCGCTTACACCCGAGGAATATTATCAAAAATATGACAAAGAATACATCTACCTTGATAAAATGGGTGATAAATTAGGCGTTCCCCGTGATATCAAAAACAGAAACGAAGCCATAATAAACAGAGCCGCACAGGTAGCTGTCCAGGGGAAAACTCTTTGGATGCTTACAGCAGGTGTTATGACCCCTGTTGTATCGTCAATTGTCGCAGATGCGCTGCAAACTCCGTTGAAAAATAAAATTGAAAAAACAAGATATGAAAAAGCTGAGGCTAAATTACAGGTTCTTGACAGCAAACTGGATAATTTGCTGGATTCCAGCCAAAGAGAAATTGATGAAGTTATGAAAGCGCTGGATATAAAAATAAATCCTAAGGAAAAGGCTGTTTTTGACTCTATGGTGCCTCAAGATGGTGTTTTGTCCCCAAACCAGTTTGAAAAGCTTAGAAATTATCTTGATAAAGAATTTTTCGGTTCAGGTTTTAAAAAAGCACTTGATACGGCAATGAAACGCGGTGCTGATATGACTGATTCCAAGATAATTGTGGATAGAGAATTCAAAGATGCTTTGCTTAAAATATCTTCGGATTCTGTTAAAGAACTTGTAGCTAAAATACCTGAAAATTTAAAATCCAAATTCCCTGAATCATTGTTTAATTATAAAGGTATTACAAATCAACAGATTAATGAAATACTTGTAAATATTTTGAAAGCAGAAGGCATGGATCATGGTTCTGCCTGGGATGTTATTAACAGTAATAGGTCACTGACTTTTGGTTATAATTCAAAAAATGCGTTGATGCATGGTATAGCTCAACGTACACTGGAATTGACAACTTTTGACAAAATTTTTGATAAAAAGAAAAAAGCCCCTGATTATGCTCCAGTTCACAATTTTAATAGTGCGTTAAAAAATATGATTAACGAAAAAGTCAAGGCGTATTTTGAATCTC
The DNA here is from genome assembly GCA_944322975.1 of Candidatus Gastranaerophilales bacterium. Taxonomy (GTDB): domain Bacteria; phylum Cyanobacteriota; class Vampirovibrionia; order Gastranaerophilales; family Gastranaerophilaceae; genus Limenecus. The sequence goes on along the minus strand of CALUQS010000065.1, from coordinate 10,573 downwards.
AAAAATGTTTTGTTGTTGATAAAGGAGAAATGAAAAAAATCTTCAATTTTGCATATACAAACAGAGAACTGCAAAACAGACTTAAAGAGTTTGAAAAAACATCAATTCAAAATATTTCCGAGTCAATGACTGCGATAAACTGGGAAAAAGTCCCTAAAAAATATCTTAAGACTTTAGGTTTTAATGAAGGTGAAATAGCCTTGCTTGCTACTCAGGATGCAACTGCTGCAAGCAAAGTTTTAAGCAAAAAGTTTAGTGAAATTGTTAAAGACACTGAAAAATTTAAAACAGTTATTTCGGAAATGTCAAAATATGCTAAAACAGCTATTTCTAAAGAAGAAAAGGCTATTATCAAACTTTTAGGCGTATCGGAAACAAAGGGTACTCTTGTAAAAGTAAAAGAACTGATGGAATCGCTTGCACTGTCAAACTTTGATCACAGTGTTAACCGTGCTCTTTCAATACATTACAGATTGAGAATGGCTGAAGTTCACAGAAAGTACAGAAATACTATAGATTCTTATGTAAGACCTATTAAAGCGTTGGATTTGTTTAAAAATATTGATGATGCAGTAAAAGATATCTTGGAAAAAGATTCTATGGGTCGTGTTAGAGGAGATGCACAAAATGCACTTTATGCTCTTGAAGGAATGACTTATGATCAGAAAAAAGCATCTCTCAAAGCTTATTTGCAGGATATAGTTTTGCAAAAAAATGATATTAACAGCTGGACAACAAAGATGGAAACCGAATTGCCAGATTCTAAAAAGGGATTGAAACATTCTCTGGAATCGGTAAGAAGAATAGCAAGACAGGTATTTGGTCCTTTATCAGGGGATACTGTTGCTGCAATTGGCGATGCTGAATTTGTTAAAAAATGTAATATAAACAACCAGATAATGAAAACAACATACCTGAGAATCCAAAATAAACTGTTATCAAAATATACAACAGAAATAAATGGTTTTTATCATATGATAATGGCTCTTATGCAAGAAGAAGATAACAGAATGTTTAATTATAATATTTTGAGCGGTGCAATCGAAGAAAAAAGATTGATTTTGGGAGAAACAGACTATAGAAATGCAAAAGCTATACTCAACAGAATATTTAACGATTACAGAGGTGTACAAAATATTACCAAACCGATTAAAGATGATATAGAAACACTATCCAGCAAGTTGGATTTCCATTATTCCAACAAGGCAATAGCCCAGCGTTCCGGAAAAAATGTAACTGATTTCTTTATTAATGCAGCACAGGAAAGCCGCGCAAGAAATAAATGGCTAAAACTTGTATACGGATTACTGGGAGGAACACTTGCCCTGAGCGCTATAACAATATCCCTTATGGGTAAAGAAAACCACTTTAATAAATATAAATATGAGGATCTAAATAAACCTCAAGGAGCTGGTAAATAATGATGAATATTGGTTTAAACAATACAAACACTCATAAAATAAACTTTAAATCGTCATTGCTGGCGCAAATGATGCAAAAAACTTCTGTTTCTTCACAGCCGGTTGCTGCCGCGTCAAATACACCTGTGTTGCCTGCTGCATACAGTCCTGTTTCTACACCGGCTGCAGACAGATATACACAGTATTCTAAGGGAAGCTTGCTTGCCGCTATGCTTGGCAGAAACCAAAGACCTGCATCTGTTACCCCCTCTGCACCAATAAGTCAGCCGCAAGCGCCGTTTAATTATAAAAACAATTTGCGTTCAATGTTTCAAAACAATCAGGCAGTTATTTTTGCGCTTGTCCCCAGAACTTTTACCGCTAAAGATACTGACCATAACGGGCTTATACAGGGTAATGAAAGACCCGGATATTTTACAACAATGGTAGAACGCCTTGATGAATTAAAAAGCTACGGCATAAATACACTCCATCTTTTACCTATTAATCCTCCGGGCTTGCGTTCCGCAAAAGGGGATGCCGGCTCTGTTTATGCACCCGCTGATTATTTGACTATCGACCCTAAACTTGATGACCCGTCAAATCCTAAAAATGTGTTTGAAGAAGCTAAAGATGCTATTAAAGAATGTCATAAACGTAATATAAAAGTAATGGTTGACCTGCCAAGCTGTATGTCTGTTGATCTTTACGAAGCAAGACCTGATTTGAGCGCAACTGATACTGAGGGCAATCCCAAAACCCCTGAAGGCTGGGAAGATATCAGAATGTTCAACCCGTGGCAGGACGAAGACAGAAGAATTCTTAATCCGGCTTTAATGGATTATCATAAAAAATTCATTGATATGTGCATAAATCTCGGTATAGACGGTATCAGAGCCGATGTAGGCCGAGCAAAACCGCCTGAATTTTGGGATGAGTTAACTTCTTATGCAAGAAGAAAAGACCCTGAATTTGCCTTTTTGGCGGAATGTTATACAAACGAAGATGCGTCCCCTATGAAAAACATGCCTGCCGACAGGCCTTTTGAAGCATTAAAAGCTGGTTTTGATTCGTATTACGGACAGTATCATATTTTCCATATGTGGAAAGCAAAAGATTTTCACGATTTTATGCGAGAAAGTCTTAATATTTCAAAAGACCCTCATACCGGAGAATACATTTTACCTAAAGGCAAATCGTTAATCGGTTCATTTGCAACTCATGATGATGACAGCCCTATGTCACACGGCGGTCCTGATTATTGCATGATGACGAATGTTATACAAGCTACTGTGCCTATGACAAACCCGTATATTCTATCAGGTTTTGAAAGCGGTGACAGATATCTTTATGACTATGGACAAGAATACGTGGATAAAACTTTTGCCCAGTTAATTCAAAATCCGATTTATTCTGTAGCCGTACAGTATATTCTGCAATCCATAGATAATGCACCGGCAATTTCAAAATTGTACAAATCTTCTGACAAAAACAGAACAATTGCAGATTTGGAAAATGATCCGCAGTATTCACAGGCAATCAAATTTTTGCTGGAAAAATCCCAAAACAATAAAATATTTGAAAACAAAAATATTACATATTCGGCAGCATTGAAAAATGATGAGTTCAGTGATCTTGTGACAGATGTACTTTATAATGCCAAAGAGCATAAAAACTTAAAAGAATTGTTAGCTACAGATAATAAAAATCTAAAAATAAAAGTGCTTGCTGATGACAAATCTAAATTTAAAAATATAATTCAGTACTTTGAATCAGCAATTCCGACAAAAGATAATATAAAATACTATGTACACAAACAGCGTCTTGATATATTTAATCGTTCAAGACAACCCGGAGGAAATCATCCGGAAATTGGCCAGCATTTCGGGTATTTAATGAATTGTATCAGACCCAGATATGGTGAATTGATAACAAAAGGCTCTTACATACCGTTGAAGGTTGATTATGATAAACTTGATGAAGTTATTGCATACGCAAGATGCAAAGACGGAAAAACACTTATAACAATAGCAAACCATGATGTTAACTCCAGACAGCATGTAAAGGTGGAAATTCCTGGATTAAGTGCTTCACAGGTATTAGATGATCTTGCTCCGAAATACGGTACAGGCAGCAGCTGGAAGGCAGAACATAATGCAATTGATATAGACCTCGGTCCTGCTCAGGCACATATATTTGAAGTTAATACACCGAATCTTGAAAACGACATTATTGCCTCAGGCGGAGAAGTTTTACACCAGTATGTCTGATAAATAATTTTAATAAAACCGGATAGCGTACTATTAATAGTTTCTGCCTGTACAGAAGGTTTTTGAATCTTTTCAGACAGTTTTGCCTTCAATTTTTTTTATAACGTTTGTTGTTGATTTGCCTTCAACAAAGCTTATAAACTCAACCCTCCCGCCGTTTTGCATAACAGGTTTTGCTTCTGGTAAAGTTTCTATAGTATAATCAGCGCCTTTTGTATAAACATCGGGTTTTATCTCGCAAAGCAAATCAACAGGCGATGCTTCGTCAAACAAAACAACATAATCAACACACTCAAGCGCACATAAAATTTCCGCACGGTCGTTTTCGTTGTTGATAGGTCTGTCAGGGCCTTTTATTTTTTTTACGGATACATCGGAATTTAAACAAACAATCATAACATCGGCAAAGGCTTTTGTTGCTTGCAAATAGCGTACATGACCGACATGGAGAATATCAAAACAGCCGTTTGTTGTTACTATTGTTTTTCCCTGCGATTTTAAATCTGATGTAAGTTTTAAGATATCTTCTCTTTTAACTACCTGCCCCATTATTTTGCCGCCTTTTTCGTTTTTGAACCTTTAACAGAGTTGTTGTATGCAACTTCAATAATTTCTTTAAGTTGTACCGGTTTTACGGCAAAGGTTCCTACTTTACGGACTGCAGCAGCGGCTGCGTAATTAGCCATTTCAATGGATTCTGAATAATCAAAACCTGATGCGGCAAGAGTTAACCCGAGCATTGCCACAAACGAACCGCCGGCACCCGTAGCATCAATGACGTCAGCGCTAAATGAATCAAGATTAATTTCATCAGCACCATCATAGTAATAAACTCCGTTTGCACTGCGTGTGATTATAACTTTGTCTGCAATTTTTCTAAGAGCTGTTGCTATTTTTTTAACAGGTTTGTCCGCGGAGGATTTTGTTGCTATTAAAGCTTCTTCCATGTTAGGAACAAGAACATCAACACCTGTGTATTTTGCAAAATCCTGCCCTTTGGGATCCGTCACAACAGTTTTATCATGCCTGTTGGCAAGTTTTACAACATCTTTTATAAGTTTTGCACTAAGGACACTGATTATGTAGTCTGATAAAATTATCAAATCAACATCGTCTATAACCTTTTCGATATTTTCATATATTGTTTTAGAGAGTTCCTCACTTACAGGTTCTAACGACTCATTATCAACACGTGCAATATGTTTGTTGTTCTGTGCAATAAGTCTTGTTTTTACTGTAGTCGGACGGGTTTTATCTTTTAACACAAATTGTGCATCAATATGGCTTTTTTTGAGCATATCGAGTACAACACCGCTGTATAAATCATCGCCGATAACACCGGCTAAGATAGCTTTCGCGCCCATTGCCGCAATATTATTAGCAACATTTGCCGCCCCGCCTAAAAGATACGTTTTGCGCTTAACCTGCAAAACAGGTACGGGAGCCTCCGGTGAACGGCGGTTTGTCATTCCCCACAGATATTCATCCAGAATAATATCACCTACAACAAGTATTTTGGACTCTTTAAATTTGTCAATGTGTTCAAAAAATTTGTTTTTTAAGGTTTTGTTCATAAAAAACTCCCGTTATATTTATCAATAAGTCAAAATACGGGGGAGACCGTTCTGGCGCCCCCGTATGTTATTATCATTCTTTTGCTGATTTTTGTGAATCAGGAACTAAAGCCGCCGGATTGGTTTTAGATTGTTCCTTCAACTGTTTTTGGATTGTTTTAGGATTAAAGCTCGGGTCAGTGTACTCTATTTTTGCATTGTTTTTCAAAGTATCAACGTATTTTTGCAGAGCCTCGATTTTACCCTGATTGGTCAAGTATTCTTTAATTTCTTCTTTTACGTTATTAAAAGGTTCAACCCCGGCTTTTTTGCGGTCTGTCACATAAATAATGTGATAACCGTAAGGTGTTTGAACAATACCGCTTAAAGTGTTAGGTTTCAGCGCAAATGCTGCTTTAGAGAAAGGTTCTACCATTTCTTCTTTGCCGAAGAATCCTAAATCACCGCCTTGTTTTGCACTTTGTGTGTCGTCAGATTCAGCTTTTGCAACTTTAGCAAAGGATTTCGGGTCTTTTTTAACTTCTGCAAGAATTTTTTCTGCCTTGGCTTTATTAGCAGCCATTTGTTTGTCTACCTGAGCTTTTAAGTCAGCTTCAGAAATTTTTTCATTTCCGTCTTTAGACTGAATATTAGCTTTAATCTCTTCAGCATTTGAGCTTACAAGAATATGAGAGGCTCTGACCTGATCAGGAGTTTTAAATTTATCCTGATTTTCTTTATAGAATTTTTCTGCCTGTTTGTCGTTTATTGAAACAGTAGCTATTGTATCAACAAGTTTTTGGATTTTAACCTCGTCTGTTAAGTCCTTTTTAAACTGAGCCGGAGAGATTCCGTTTTCTTTAAGCAGCTGGTTGAATTTTTCTTTAGACCCGACTTTGTCGATAATGATTTTAATTTGTTTATCCAAATCTTCTTTAGAAACTTTTATATGTTTCTTTTCTATATCCTGATCAAGCAGTTCTTTAATAATAAGTTCGTTAATTACCCTGTCTTTAATCATTAAGTGCATGAAACTGTTAGGGTCTTTTTTTACGTCTATACCCATCTGGGTAAACATAGAGTTGTTAGCTATAGCATCAAAAGCTTTTTCGTACTGTGCTTTTGTAATGGCTTCTCCGTTAACGGTAACAACGGCATTATGATTTACACAACCGCATAACAGCAATGTTGCAGATGCTGCAAGCGTTGTCGCAAACAATTTAAATCTACTCATCTTTATACTCCTTATTTCTATTTATTTATGTATTCAAAACTGATTTTATTAATATAATAAAATAAATCAGATAATATGTTAAATACTTCTTTAAAGCTAAGTACCGAGTTGTTGAAAAGCAGTATAGAATTACCTTCCTGACAAGACTTCGGGGCAATGGTATATTTTATATATTTTGTAATATTTCTATCTAATCTTGACGCAATAATAGACCATTCCGCCCTGTTGTATGGCATATAAATCCTTATATTATCTGATGTTTCACGGATAAGGGTAATTTTTGCACTTGTAGCGAGCAGTCTCAAATGTATAATTTTTATTAAGTTTTCAACCGGCTCAGGAATTTTTGAGAACCTGTCTATCCATTCATGATGTATTGCATCAAGTTCTTCTAACGTCTTAACATCTGCAAGACGTTTGTACTCAATCATTTTTTGTTCTTTAGAACCTACCCAGTCATCAGGGATAAACGCAGTAACATTTATATCAACAATAGCCGGCGGCTGAGGTTTTTCAATTCCGTTGTAATCAGCCTGCAATTCGTTTATGGTTTCTTCCAGCAGTTGACAGTATGTGTCAAAACCTACACTTGTCATATGTCCGTGCTGTTTTGTGCCTAAGATATTTCCTACCCCTCTGATTTCTATATCCCGAAGTGCAATCTGGTATCCCCCGCCAAGAGTGGAGAATTCTTTTATTGCGTTCAACCTTTGTAAAGCGTCGGCCGTAAGTTTTTTTCTGTCACGATAGAAACAATAACAGTATGCCTGCCTGTCTGAACGTCCGACTCTGCCTCGCAATTGGTATAACTGTGCAAGCCCGAACCTGTCTGCATCGTACACAATCATCGTGTTGGCATTAGGTATATCAAGTCCTGATTCAATGATAGTTGTGCATAACAGGATATCGTACTTATGTTCTGCATATTCCAGCATGATATTTTCAAGAGTTTTGGCGTCCATTTGCCCGTGTGCAACGGCAATTCTGGAGTTTGGCACAATTTTTTGCACTTCGGCTGCAAATTCATAAATTGTTTCCACCCTGTTGTAAAGGAAAAACACCTGACCATCGCGGTCAAGTTCGTGATTAATTGCGTTTTTAACAAAAGTTTCATTATACTGACCCACATATGTTTTAACAGGCAGCCTGTTCATCGGTGCAGTGTTAATCACTGACATATTTTTTATGCCTGATAGTGACATATAAAGGGTTCTGGGGATAGGGGTTGCGGACATGCTCAGAATATCAATGTTTTTGCGCATCATTTTGAGTTTTTCTTTATGTTTAACGCCGAATCTGTGTTCTTCGTCTATAACAAGCAGCCCCAAATCTTTAAAAATAATATCATCCTGCAAAAGCCTGTGTGTCCCTATTACAACATCAACCTCGCCTGTCAGAAGTTTTTTTACTATTTCTTTTTGTTCTTTTGCTGTTCTGAATCTTGAGAGCAGTTCCACTTTTACGGGGAATGGTTTAAATCTTTCAGAAATCGTTTGATAATGCTGCATAGCAAGGATTGTTGTAGGCACAACAACAGCCGCCTGCTTGCCTGACATTACGGCTTTAAACACTGCACGGATTGCAATTTCCGTTTTACCAAAGCCCACATCGGCACATATTAGCCTGTCCATGGGTTTTGTATCTTCCATATCCGCTTTTGTTTCCTGAATAGCTTTCATCTGGTCAGGGGTTTCTGTGTATTCAAAAGCTTCTTCCATCTCGTACTGCCATACGGTATCAGGCTCAAAAGCAATTCCTTTTGCAGTTGCACGTTTTGCATAAAGATTTAAAAGGTCTTTTGCAATGTCTTCGATTGCTTTTTTAGCACGGGTTTTGGTTATATTCCAATCATTACCGCCCATTCTGGAAAGTTTTGGTGCAACAGAGCCTGAACCCCTGTACCTGACTAAAAGGTTTATCTGCTCTGCCGGCATGTGCAGTTTGTCCCCGTGAGCGTATTCTATTGTTAAATAGTCTTTGAGCTGTCCGTCAATCTCCTGTTTGGAAAGCCCCTTATAAAGCCCGACCCCGTGAATCTGGTGAACGACATACTCTCCCTCTTTTATGTCGTTTACAGACTCTATGTATTCAGCGCTTTCTTTATGATAAGTCTGTTTTTTTGCCGTTATATCTTTGGATTTTTTGTTAAAAAGCTCTCTGTCAGTTAAAACTACCAGTTTTAAATCTTCTATTAAAGAGCCGCCAAGAGCAAGGTTTTCTGTGATATAAATTTCATTTTGATTTTCAAAATCATCGGATATTGCAAGCTCAAAATCTTCAAAAACTTCTTCAATACGATTTTTATAATCAGTTGCAATAACTACTTTATACCCGTCTTTAATTTTTTGTTCGCAAAATGTCAGGATATCCTCCATTTTTGAAGAAAAACTCGGGATTAGCGCACTGTTAAACTCGATTGTGTAATCTGAAACAGTATCAAGGAAATTGTCTAAAAACACTTTTTGTAAGCCCGCAACACCGGTTTGAAAGTCATCAAACTCAAGATGGGCAGTACTTTTAAGCGGCAATGCCAGTGCTTTTTGGGTATTTTCATAAATTTGTTTTTTGTAGTTTTCATCAATTTGTCCGAATTTGGAAAATATTTCAGAAGATTCATCAAAAACAACAACCGGCTCTTTATTCTCCTGCGCAATGAGTCCGATAAGACTTTTCATTTTTTTGTTTAAATAAGATTGAAAATAATCTATGCCGTCAAAATATTTTTCTTCATCAATTTTTTCAAGAGTTTCAGCCAGCATCTCCCTTACCAGGTCGGCATTCTCTCCGGCGTCTGATTGTACGGTTGCTTCTGTCAATTCATTTTTAAATGTTTCTGTGTTGTCTTTATTCAAAACAAATTTGTAAACCGGCAGAATTGTTGTAGATTTTGTTTTTTTAACGCTTTTTTGGGTTTTATTATCAAAATATCTTATATCAGTGACCGTATCGCCCCAGAGTTCTATACGGGCAGCATATTTGTTAAGGGAAAATACATCTATAATATCCCCCCTGATAGAAAACTCCCCGATATCAGAAACCATAGTTACACGTTTGTAGCCCATATCAACAAGTGATTGTGCAATTTTGGCGGTGTCGATTTCGTCATCAATCTTTATGTTTATCTGATATTTTTTGTAAAAACTTTTTTCAGGAAATTTTTCCAGCAACGCTTTAACAGGCACAATTAAAAGAGGAATATTTTCCAGATTTGATAAAATTTCTGTTTGTGCGGCGTATCTGTATAAATTAGGTTCAACCCCGTCGTAAATGGAGATATCCTGATACGGAAAAATAGTGGATTCTATATCAAAAAATTTTTCAAGGTCGTGTTTGTATTTAAGCGCATTTTGTTCGGTATTGGTGATAAAAACAGTGTGTTTTTGTGAGTATATTTGCGCAAGCAAAAGCAGACGAAGAAACGACGTAAGTCCGCTTATTGAAAAAGAACAGTTTTTTTTCAAAAATGCAAAAAGTTTTTCGTCGTTTAGGATTCTTTTATTTTTGATTTTTTGAAGTATTTCATTCATAAAAAGATGATAACATGCTCAATGCTATTTTATATAATTGCCGGACAATAAGTATCATTTGTGAGAAAGCAGGTTTGTATTGCTATGCCGACACAGGGATATAAGAATCGTAGAACCGTAGGGCTGGCAAGCGGATTTGCCTTCTTTTGCCGAAATCTTTGATTTCGTGCAAAATGGCTTCACGTAATAATATTAATCTTTCTAGTTTTCTTGAAACTGTAAATAGTGAACGGACGGGAGAAACCCGGTGTGCGAAGCACGAAGTGAGCATAAGCAAAGCGCAGCGAACGACAGTGCTGAGCTATAAGCAAATCCAAGACAGCGCAAGCGTGCCCACCGGTTATTGACGCAAAGAACATTAGATTCTCCCTCTCCCGCTGGGAGAGGGTCTGAAGTGACCCCCAAAAAGTGGACAATTAACTCGCCATTAAAAATTTCCTGTATTCAACCGGAGAGATTCTATTTTTATTCCATTGTCTTCATTCATTGTTGTAGTAATACATGTAATTATCTATTGTAGCTACAACTTGTTCAATTGTTTTTATTCCTTTTAAATTAATCTCATCTTTTAAATGACCGAAAAATGATT
>CALUQS010000064.1 GCA_944322975.1 Candidatus Gastranaerophilales bacterium | reverse complement strand
ATTTGCCGTCTGTAAAGAGGACGATTGTTTCGACAGGTTTTTCAGAGTCCGTATAGACATTGATTGCCTGCACGACTGCGGTTGAGCCATCGGCTATATTGCCCGTTACTGTAAAGGTATCGGAGGTGGAGTTCTTTAAATCGACGTCAAACCGGACTGTTTGGCTGCCGGAAAATGAATCTAGCTGTGTATTTTCGGTTGTTGAATTTGTTGTTTGAATTTGGGCGGACGACGTTCTTGCCAGCGGTACGGGCGGAGTTTGCTCTGCTTTTACATCCGTTTGCGGCGCAGCACAACCCGGGGCGGCAAACATTGCCGTCAAGAAACAAGCTATACAAAGTTTTTTACCTAACAATTTACTTTTCATACTCGGCTCATTTCCAGGGTTCTAATATATATATTCCCAAATTTTTGATTTTATAACATCATTCATTCAGCTTAATTCAATTTTTTTACAAAATTTTACAATTATCCTGATTTTTGACAGCTGTTTAAAGGTTGCAAAGCCTTTTACAGACACTGTTTTCAAGATTTTTAACATTTTAGGGTTTTAAGGGTAAAAATTACACCTGCAGCACATGGCAAATGCCGACAAAAATTTTTTGCCCAGGACAAGCCGCAAGCATAGCAAAAATCCGGTTCTTCTTAGTGTTAACAGAAAAACCGGATTTTGTTCTCTCTCAAAATTTAGTAAGATTTGTACTCTTTTTCGAACCCGAACAACGAACTTACTGATTCATTATCGTGGATTCTTGAAATTGCCTCGCCCAGAATTGGTGCAATACTTAATTGTGTAAATTTAGAAGACGCTGGTTTGTTCAAAGGTATTGAATTTGTTATAATAACTTCTTCAACAGGAGCATCTTCCAAACGCTGTATTGCCGGCCCTGACAGGATGCCGTGGGCTGCACAAACATAAACCTTTTGGGCGCCCTCTTTAATAAGAAGTTTTGACGCCTCGCAGATTGTGCCGGCTGTATCTATCATGTCATCAACAAGAACACAAATCTTTCCGTTTACATCGCCTATTATGTGGTCTGCGATAGCTTCATTGTGTTTATCACGTCTTTTATCAACAATGGCAAGCGGGCAATCGAGCTGTTTTGCAAATACACGTGTTCTTTGTACACCGCCTGTATCGGGGCTTACTGCGACAAGTTTTTCTTTTGGAATATTAAGATTTTTAATGTATTCAGTCAAAACAGGGGTTGCGTATATGTGATCAACAAGAATATTAAAAAAGCCCTGAATCTGTCCGGTATGCAAATCCATTGCAAGGATTCTGTTTGCTCCGGCGGTTGTCAGCAAATCAGCAACCAATTTTGCGGTAATTGCTTCCCTTCCGGAGGTTTTTCTATCCTGTCTTGCATATCCGTAATATGGAATTACAGCTGTTATGGACTTTGCGCTTGCCCTTTTAAAGGCGTCTATCATTATCAAAAGTTCCATAAGATTTTCATTTACCGGATTTGATAAAGGCTGAACTATGAAAACATCATCACCTCTAATACTTTGCTGAACCTGTACATAAATCTCGCCGTCGGCAAAGTTTTTTATTATCATAGGGCCAACGCTTGTTCCCAGATAATCAGCCAGTTCCTGCGCTAATTCTTTATGTGCACGACCTGAAAAAAGTTTGATGTCGTGTGTCGGATTGATTGTTTTTTCGCGCTGGGGGAATTCCATTGTCAATTCCATTTTATATTCCTTCCTTATTGACAGACCAACTGTATTATAGCAGCAAATTATTATATTTTATACATGTTTTTTTATTTTTTATTTAAGTATTATGTTTTAAAAACCCTCAAGATAATTTTTGTTATTTTTAATGTGAGAAAAATTTTTATTGCAATAAAATGTTACAAACGTAATGCAAGCTTATTTTTTACAGGCTGTCATCTCTTAAATTGACTTAATCTCATATAAAATGTTAGCATTAAAAAGTTGTAATTAAACATTGAAAGAATAAATAATGGAAAATGATTTTCATCTTGAATATCTGCAAAAGGTCAATTTTCAAAAGAATTTGAACAGATTAAACAAAAAGCTAAAAAACAAACCTGTTGTGATATACGGAACAGGCGTGTTTTTTGAAGCTATAAAAAACAACTACGATTTATCCGGACTTAACATTATTGCTGTTTCTGACAGAAAGTTTGCCAATCATTCAGATAATGAGGAATTTTTTGGTTACAAAGTATGCGCGCCGGAGGAAATTGTATCTTTAAAACCGGAATATGTGCTTGTGGCGACCATAAATATAGTTAAAATAATGGAATCGCTTGAAACAACCGTATTGAAAGGGACAAAAATAAAACTGCTGCCGCTTGTAAAAAAACCGTTTAAAGATATATGGAATGAGATATGGGATTGAAAATGAACATTGCTATGTGTGCCAACAATGACTTTGCCGCACACTGTGCCGCTACAATCGCATCTGTTTTGAAAAACAGCGCAAATGATGATTTCTTTAACTTTTACATTATCAGCGATGATTTTAGCAACGACACCAAAAACAAATTTTTAAAACTAAAAAAAATAAAGGATTGCAAAATATACTTTATAGACTTTGATGATTCCGGCTACAAAAATTTTCCCGCCACAGATATTTTTCCTATGCAGGTGTATTTTAGACTTAAAATTCCGGATTTAATTAAAGAAGATAAAGTTCTTTATCTTGACAGCGATATTATTGTGAGAGGTTCGCTTTCAGAATTTTATGGGACTAATATTGAGAACAACCTGCTTGCTGCCGTTGAAGATTTTTCATCGTGCTACAGCTCTTTTTCTATAAACAGAGCAAAAATGTGGAATCTTGAAAGATATTTTAATTCAGGGGTTCTGCTAATGAATTTGAAATATGCAAGAGAATTTAACTTTGAACAAAAATGCATAGATTTTATACAAAATAACGCCCGCAAATTGGTATGCTTTGATCAGGACACATTGAATAAGGTTTGTGAAAACAAAGTTGTTTTTGCCGGTGCAGAATACAATTTTCAACACCAGTGCAAGAATAAAGATGTGAAAAAAGATTATCAAAAACACAAGAAAAATATAAAAATTATCCATTTTGTTACCTTTAAGAAACCATGGTACTTTTTAAAATCATTAGATTTTGTTATGGAGTATTACAGATATTCTTTTATGACAGAGTTTCGACACGAAATAATCAATAATTTTTTATATTTTCTTACGTATTTGAAAAACAACATAAAAAAAGTAAAGTATGCTTTTTACAGTTAAATGAGGCAAAATGGAAATCAAAAACTATACACGCGACAACATAGATTTTGGACGTAATTACACACAATACTCGGAAATGACTCCGTCAGAGTCTATATTTCTTTCTGAAACAATAAAAGATTCGGGTGCAAAAAAAATTGTAGAAATCGGAGTCGCTGCCGGCACATCTTCCCTTTTGATTTTAGACACAATAAAAAATATTGAAGATGCGCATTTGTATTCAATAGATTACAGCACAAAATATTACCGTGATGCCAATAAAAACACCGATTTTATCCTTGATGACTATCCAGAACTAAAAACTAAATGGTCACTTTATACCGGTGCTATGTCTTGCAATTTTTTAGAAGATATCGGCAAGGACATTGATTTGTGCTTTATTGATACAACACATTGTTCACCGGGCGAATTTCTTGATTACTTACAAGTTCTGCCTTTTATGAAAAGAAACGGAATCATTGTTATACACGATATAGCTTTTCACACATACAATAACGAACTATGGAACACCTGCTGCATACTGTTTTCAGCAATAAAAGGACAAAAAATTCTGCCGGCGTTCACAGAACATAAGTACACGCCTAATATTGGCGCAATAAAACTTTCGCCCGATACATACGAAAATGCATATGATATTTTTAACTGTCTTACCCTGCCTTGGCTTTATAAACTTGATGAGAAGGATTATCAATTTCTAAAAAAACATTTTCAAAAGTATTATGATAAAGACTTAACAGATATTTTTGAAAAAGCATACAAATTCAACTCTTCTCTTTTAGAAAAAGAAAATCGCGCACAAACTTTATACACTTATACTAAAAATATCTATCTGACAATGAAATATTTAAAATATTCTATATAAAAAATATTTATTCCAGTTCTTCTTTATAATCAGAATATTCAAGCAAATCACCTGATTCTTCCTGAGCGGTTTTGCTTTCTATTTTGACAAGCCAGCCGTCCTCATAAGGATTTTCATTTAATATTTCAGGTGATTCCACAATTTTTTCATTGACTTCAACTATTCTACCGCCAACCGGCATATAAATTTCAGCAGCTGCTTTAACTGACTCTACGGTAGCAAAGACCTCTCCTTTTTCAAATTCCGAGTCTGTCTCAGGCAGTTCAACAAATACTATATCCCCCAGCTGTTCAACTGCATAATCTGTCAAACCTACTGTATATATCGAATCGCTTTCTTCTAACAAATATTCATGGCTTTTGGAACATAAAATACCTTCCGGCACAATCATAGTTTATCTCCTATATATGTCTTAACTTATTTTATATTTTTTACAAATGGCCTTTTGACAACCCGGGCTTTATATAATCTATTTCTTACCATAACTTCTATAGCTGCGTCCAGTGTTATGATATCATTTGTATTAACATACAGTATTTCGATATTTTTATCAAGGGTTAACATTTGTTATTATTTCATACAGTCAACGGCTCCCCGATATAAAAATATTTGTAATAAATTCACCCTCACTCCTGCCCTCTCTCACCGTGAGAGGAGTAAAGTGTAGTACTTCTGGTCTGAGATAAGAACTCTGTTCGAAACGATTGAGTATCGTTTTGAATAGAGACCCCCTCTCATAAAAGCAACATTTAGTTGCTTTTATGAGAGGGGGTATATCAAAAGCATAGATTTGGTGTGCAATATAAAATTAATACAGCCATACATATCAGGATGCCCCGGTTACAAGCGAGGTCTAACTCAGATATTTTTCTACAACTGCTTAAACTCGATATCTTTGTTTATGCTAAAATAATTTTACTATGATAGATATTGAACAAAAACAAAAGTTAGAAGAATTGGCTTTGAAAATAAACAAAGCGAAGGAGTGTCTTTGACCTTCCAAAATTAGAACAGCTGGTTAAAGAAATTGACACAAAACTGCAAAGCGAAGATATATGGTCAGATCCTCAAAAAGCTTCAAAACTTTCTCAGGAACTAAACGAATATAAATCAGAAATCACTCAGGTGAAAAATTGGGACAAAACAATTGATGATTGCAATCTTCTTGTTGAATTATGCAATGAAACAGAAGACGAATCTTTGTGGGAAGAATTACAAAACGATATAGAAAAACTCGAAAAAGAACTCGATGACTGGGAGATTAAAATGACGCTCTCGGGCGAGTACGATTCTTACGATGCTATATTGACAGTTAACGCAGGTGCAGGAGGTACAGATGCGCAGGATTGGGCGCAAATGCTTTTGAGAATGTACACCCGCTGGGCTGAATCAAAAGGCTGGAGAGTGGAACTTTTAGATAAATCAGACGGAGATGAAGCCGGCATAAAATCAGCGTCTGTAAAAGTCTGCGGGAAATATGCCTTCGGGCTTGCTAAAGCAGAAAGAGGAGTGCACAGGCTTGTCAGAATTTCTCCTTTTAACGCAAACGGCAAACGCCAGACAAGCTTTGCGTCATTGGAAGTGAGCCCTGTTATAGAAGATTTTGAAAAAGTGATAACCATTCCGCCGGAGGATATAGAAGTAGACACAATGCGCTCGGGCGGTGCCGGCGGTCAAAATGTAAACAAAGTTGAAACAGCTGTCAGAATACTGCACAAACCTACAGGTATAGTCATAAAATGCCAGCAGCAGCGCTCACAGCTTCAAAACAAAGAAACAGCAATGCAGATGCTCGCTTCTAAACTGCTTGCAATGAGGCAGTCAGAACACGAAAAAAAACTTGCAGAGCTAAAAGGCGAAAATTTTGACATAAATTTTGGTTCACAAATCCGCTCATACGTATTTCATCCGTATAAAATGGTTAAAGACCACCGTACAGGTTACGAGGTCGGCAATGTTGACGCTGTTATGGACGGAGATATTGACGGATTTATTGATGCCTATCTAAAGCAGCATATTTCAAAAAATTAGCCGGTTTGAATTTGCCGTCCAAATTCATTTGCACAAGTGCAAGTGTTTTTACTATATCTGCGTATTCCCTGCTTATTTTATCATATTGAGGTAAAGATGTATTATTTCTTACTATAGGGGTTGTTACATAAAGGTCCTGTTCATTATTTTGTTCACAGGGCTGCGAAAAACAACCTGTTTGATTATTCATATTTTCCATTTTTTCACACACTACATTATTACTACCTTGTTTATATAAAAACATTTAGTTTTACAAAATTGCCATATATATTAATTTTCTTTACAATTGATACAATGGAACTCCAAATACAATACCTGCTGTGGCTGCAGCATTTTAGAGAAATTACACACGGAATATTTGATAACTTTTTTTTATCGGTCACCTGGCTCGGTGAGCTGATGATTCCGTTTGCGGTAATTTCTGTAATCTACTGGAGCATAAACAAAAGGGCTGGGCTGTTAATACTTTTTTCTTACGGTTTAACGCTTTATGTTAACGTATTTTTAAAAATGACTGCCTGCATAAAGCGCCCCTGGCTTTTGAACCCTGATATAAAGCCCATAGAAAGCGCAATGTCAGCTGCTGACGGATATTCATTCCCCAGCGGACACACTGCAGGAGCAATGGCACTGTGGGGCAGCATTGCTTTTAAATGGTGGTACAACAAAATAATCAGATACTTAATGATAACTATAATTTTTCTTGTTGCTTTTTCAAGGAATTATATAGGGGTTCACACCCCGCAGGATGTTATAGTATCGATAATTGCCGGTATTTTTATTATACTGGGCGCTGATGCTGTTTTAAAATACATTGACAAAAAAAGCGGCAGAGATATTATTTTTTATCTGATAATGCTGATTTTAACAGCCATACTTTGCATATATCTGCAAATAAAATGCAGTATTCAAATGCAATCGTATAACCCGCTTGTTGATAATGTAAACCCTTTAGAGATGAAACACAGCGTTTATTCTAAGATAGCTTTTTTACTCGGCATATTTACGGGCTGGATTACAGAAAAACACTTTGTTAAATACAATATACCCAAAGGATACAGCCGCAAAAAAGTTGTATTAACAATAGCAGGACTTTGTGTTTTATATTTAATTATGAAACATCTATATCAGGTCTTTATATTGATTATGCCGGAACATATAGCTTATGCACTGTTATCTTTTATCAGCGCATTATACATAACTGCAATATATCCGTGGATTTTAAAACAAATAAAATAGAAGAAGCCCAAAATAATATGTTAATTATACTTACACAAGGTCAAAATCGCCGTGTTTTTTAAGATGTTCAATCAATCCGCCGTCATGCAAGAGCTTAATCATAACATCCGGCAAAGGAGCAAATTTAATCTCTGTATTTTGTGTAAGATTTTTAACAACACCGGCTTTTAAATCAATTTCCAGCTCGTCACCTG
>CALUQS010000063.1 GCA_944322975.1 Candidatus Gastranaerophilales bacterium | reverse complement strand
CAGTATTGATTAAAAAAGCTATCAATTTACCTAAAGGTTCTGCTGCACCGAACAAAACTAAAGTCGGCAAAATCACTGTTGCTCAGTTAGAAGAAATCGCTAAAATTAAAATGAACGATTTAAATGCTACAACCGTTGAAGCAGCTGTTAAAATGCTTAAAGGTTCAGCAAGAGCAATGGGTGTTACAGTAGAAGAATAATTATAAGTGGCAGGGGATGCCGTACGGGGAGCACCTTTATAAAAGCCTGAAACGGATTAGAAACCGATATCACCACAGAAAGGAAAAGAAAAGAGTAAATTAACTAAAAGACAAAAAAAAGCAGCAGAAATACTTGAAGGTGTTGTTCAACCGTACAGCTCAGCTGATGCATTGAAAAAATTACAGGAAATATCAGAGGCAACAGTTAAATTTGATGAAACTGTAGAATGCCATATGCGTCTTGGTATCGACGTAAAAAGAGCAGACCAGCAAATCCGCTCAACCGTAGTATTACCCGCCGGTTTGGGCAAGGAAGTAAGAGTTTGCGTTATCGCAAAAGGTACTAAAGCCGACGAAGCTAAAGCAGCAGGAGCTGAAGAAGCCGGTGCTGAAGAAGTTATTGATAAAATCGCAGGCGGTTGGTTTGAATTTGATACTTTGATTGCTACCCCTGATTGTATGGGTATGTTAGGTAAACTCGGTAGAGTTTTAGGGCCTAAAGGCTTGATGCCTAACCCTAAGACAGGTACTGTTACACTTGATGTAGCTAAAGCAGTTAAAGACGCTAAAGCCGGTAAAGTTGAATTCAGAGCTGACAAACAGGGCATGATTCACTGCCCTATCGGTAAAATCAAATTTTCATTCGATGATTTGATGAAAAACTACGCAACTCTTGCTGATGCGGTTTTAAGAGCAAAACCGTCTGTAGCAAAAGGTGTGTATGTTAAATCAGCTTATTTAACAACTACAATGGGACCTGGTATCAAACTTGATACAAAAAATCTCGCTGCAGAAGTTAAAGAATATGTTTAATATTAACCTTTCAATTTTCTAAGTTTAATATTAATTCTAATATCTTAAAGCCCTCAATTTTTTGAGGGCTTCTTCATTTTATAGTAATGTTTATAGTATTTTGCATAAATATGTATGAACCGATTGCATAAAGTTATTCTTTAACAACCCGTGCAGGAAAACCTGCAGCGGAAATTTCATTTGCAACCGCTTCTGCCTTATGTGCGTTAGCATAAGAACCGGCCTGTAATACATAGTTTCCGTCAACCTCTTTTACAAACGGACTTACGGAAATGTTTGTGTTCATAAGCTTGTTTTGTGCCTGAATCGCCTGTTCTATAGTCGGATAAGACCCGACAAAAACTTTAGACATTTTAAAAGGTTCTTCACCTGTTTGAGAGCGTGTTGTTTGCATCGGGATTGGAGGTGTTGCAGTGTTTGAAGAATTTTTCAAACCTGAATCGGGATTAGCGTATTCAATGGGCTCAAGAGTATTTTGCTCCTGTGATGAGGACTCTGTTGATTCTGATTCTTTTACTTTTTCATCTTGACTGTTGTCTGTGTCATCATTTGATTGATATTCAATATCATTGTTTTGTCCGTCCTCGCGTTTTGAGGCGCCGGGCATGTTGTCTTCCATTTGAATCCATCTTAAGCGGTCATCAATAGGCTGTTTTACTTCGCTGTCAGTATCCTCATGCTCAAGTGTTTGTTCTTCACCGCCGCCGATTTCCACGTCTACATCAGGTGACATGCTTTTTATAAAATATGTTATGACAATCAGAGAAACTAAGAATGTCACTAAAAATAGGGCAATTGTTTGTTTAATTTTATCCGATTTTGTCATTAATTATACTCCCCTGACTTTACAACCCGCATCTATAATTTCCGAGTTTTCTTCAATATATCGTTTCATGACAGTTTTGGCAAATTCTTCAATTTCCGTAATACCTAAATCTGTTGTCAACCCGCAGGCATCAACCGGCGCACCTGTCGGGTCAATGTTTAAACCTGTATGAATGAGTCCTGAGGTAACAGATTTTGTGGCAATAGAAACAGAAAGTTTTTTGTTAACTCCGTTGATTTTTACAAAAATATCATCACCGCGGCGACTGATTTCAAATTTGTTTCCTAAAATTTTTCTGAGTTCTTCAATAATAATACAAATCAAAAATCTTTGTCTCAGCACACATTCACTCATGCTTATTGAAAATTGTTCTATTATAAAGCTGACCATTTTTTTGCTGTATATGGGAGAGTTTGTAATAACATCCTCGATATCAACCATTTCCGTAATTTTGACATCCATCTCTCCTGTAAAGGCGACTATGGCGTCACCTAAAATATGAAAATTTTTGTAAATCCAGTGAGGGGCCAGTTGACTGCCTATGTATTTTATTTCTTTGTCTATGAACAACGATTGCATATTTATTAATTCCTGTTTATTCTAAAAATAGTTCTTTTATTATTTTATCACAACCGTTTTGTTGAAGTGCTCTTTTTAATCTTGCGCAAGATTCGCAATGTCCGCAATGCCCTTTTGAGCTGTTATAACAACTGTTTATATGTTTTAAGGGAACCTCAAGTTCCATTGCCTTTTTTATGATTGTATTCTTATCCATTCCTATTAACGGAGCTATTACTTTTATATTACAGTTTGTTGAAGTTTTTAACACTTCATTCATATCGTCAATAAATTTTTGAGAATTGTCGCTAAAAGTGGCTGCTTCTTCACTGTTTGCGCCTATTACTATGTAATCATATTCTTTTGCATCGGCAAACGAGGCCGCAATATTAATAAACAATGCGTTTCTGTTAGGAACCCATACACTCTTCATTGTTTGGATTGTTTTATCAATATTATCCAGCATTGATATGTCTATATCAGGAACCTCTTTGTCTGTGACAAGCGAGTTTTGTGTTATATCTTTAAGCCAATCAAGTTTTATGCATTTGTGGGGTATATTGTAGAATCGTGCGAGTTCTTTTGAGGCTGCATACTCTTTTTCAAAAGCCTTTTGACCGTAATCAAAGGTCAACGCCAGTTCAAACAATATACCTTCTTGTTGTGCAGCTGCAAGCGAAACAGCAGAATCCAAACCTCCGGACAGTAATATAACGGCTTTGTTTTTATTAGTATTCATCATCATCTTGCTCATCTTGCAGTATTTTTTTTGCCTCTGTACGGCAGACATCGTTGTATTTGGTATCGTTTATTATTTTATTTAACTCATCTTCTCCGTTTATATTATAAAGAGCTATAACAGCATTTCTTTTGACTTCGTCATCACGGTCAGCAAGCATTTCTTTTATTAAATCAACTGCCTCCTGTGTATCATAATCAATAAGAGCTTCTATCGCATTTATTCTTACCTGCGGATTTTCATCTTGCAGGGATTTTTTTAAAGCTTTAAAAGCCCTGCTGTCGTTCGGGTTAAGCCGGCAAAGCGCCTCTACTGCTTTTTCTTTCAGATATGTAAACTTATCAATAATGCCTGTTTTAGTTTCCAGAATTTTTACAAGAGAATCAACCGCTCTCATGTCACCTATAAGCCCTAATGCTGTTGTTGCAGACTCTCTGACATAAACTGATTTTTCAGATTCGTCTGAAGCCACACTCATCAGGGAAGTGACCGCGTATCTGTCACCCAGCCTGCCCAGAGCATCAGCGCAGCTGAGTCTTACTTTGTAATGTTCATCTTTATTGTTTAAACAATACATAAGCGCATGTACGCTCGAGTGGTCTTTTAGATTTGAAATAGCCTTTGCGCAAAGTACACGGACATTTGTGTAATAATCTTTGCTATAATCAGCATGCGGGGTATGGTCTTTCATCAATAAAAGTTCTGTTAACGGAGAAAGAGACGAAGAATCTCTGTATTTATCAAGCTGCCTGATAAGCCAGCAAAGCACATCTGAACGGTATTCTATTTTTAAAAAGTAGTTAAATATTGCGATTAATTCAATTTCAGAAAACCTGTTTTTTAATTTTTCAAGACAATCGATTGTCTGAGAGTCGTCAGTATCCTGTGCTATCAAACACTCAGAAGCCAGTATGTTAAAATCTATGCTTTTATTCTCAGACATATCCCCGATAACCTTTATTTATTAATGTTATTTATAAACAAAAAACAAAAAGATATCAACTGTTTCAGGCATGGAAATATTTTATACAGCAAAACTGTCAGCATAGTAATACAGACTTACCTTTTGGCGTTGTGTCAAAATGTGTAATATTCTCAGCATTTATTAATCCTTTATATAACCGGCAACCGCTGAGGCTATTTTTTTATGCTCTTCAATATCGTAATGCAAACCGTCTATATCTGATGTTTGAACAATAGTGTTCAGGTTCAGAAAAAAACAACCCTCATTGTCTGCAACTTTTTTGTAAATATCACAAATAGTTTTTGATTTTTCTATCGAATTTTCATCAAACATTTGAGCAAAAAAACTGTTTAGTATATTCCTTTTTATGACAGAAGGCCCTAAAACAAGAATTCGTGCATCTTTAAATGATGTTCGTACATCCGAAATTAAAGCCTGCAAACCTTTTTGAAAAGTAGATTCATCAGCCCCGTAACCAAACTGGGTGTCATTTATCCCTAAACCTAAGACAACAAAATCAACTGTATCGTACTTTTTTAAGCACTCTTTAAAAAAACGGCACCCGCTTTGCATTGGGCCTGCCGGATTATCAAAATACATTGTCCTGTTATTGCAGCCTTCTTCAAACACACTGTATCGTGAGCCTAAAATATCGGCTAAAACTCCTGTCCAACGTTGTTTTTTTTCATAGCGTAAGGCGTTTGACGGATTAAACCCGTAAGTATTGCTGTCACCGTAACAAAGAATGTTTTTCATCTATATTTCCATATATTTAAGATTCGGCGCAACTTTAAAATCAGCTTCTATTGTATTTTTTATATCGTCAATACTAAACATCGGGTTGATTTCTATCAAAACAAGCCCGTCTTTTGACACATCAAGAACACATCTTTCCGTGATAATAGTGTCTACTTCTTTGTAAGCTGTTAAAGGTAAGCTGCATTTTTTAACTATTTTAATCTGACCTTTAGAAAGATGTTCCATTGCGACAATAACTTTTTTAGCCCCGACGACAAGATCCATAGAACCGCCCATTCCGGGAACCATTTTACCCGGAATCATCCAGCTGGCGAGGCTGCCTTCCTCATCTACCTGCAATGCACCGAGGACTGTTGCGTCAATATGACCGCCGCGCATCATTGTGAAAGCCATTTGAGAATCATAAAAACAGGCGCCTTTTTTAGCCTCAACATAACCTCCGCCGGCGTTTATTATTCTCGTATCAATATTGTCTTCTTTTTGTTTTTTGCCAACACCTAAAAGCCCGTTTTCCGATTGAAAAATAACATGCATATCCTCCGGTACATAATTT
The DNA here is from genome assembly GCA_944322975.1 of Candidatus Gastranaerophilales bacterium. Taxonomy (GTDB): domain Bacteria; phylum Cyanobacteriota; class Vampirovibrionia; order Gastranaerophilales; family Gastranaerophilaceae; genus Limenecus. The sequence continues at coordinate 11,284 of CALUQS010000063.1, read as the reverse complement.
GCCACCTCTGTAGGCAAACCAATACCCAGTGTCACAACGTCGCCTTCTTTAAACTCTTTTGCTGCACGTCTGGCAATAATTTCTCTTATCTTTTCTTTTGTAAGTTCTATATTCAGTTCTTTTTCCATTGTTAAAGACATGTATGATTCTCCAAAAGTTAAGAGTCTTCTCTTACGACTATGTAATCAATAAATAATCCTGGTATGACAACTTCATTGGGGTCAAGACAATCTACAAGCTCGTCAGCCTGTACAATAACAGTATCAGCTGCTGTAGCCATCACTGTATTCAGATTTCTTGTAGTACCATAATAAGCAACATTGCCGAATTTATCAACCCTTGTTCCGTAAATTAATGCAAAATCAGCGCCTATTGGCTCTTCAAAAATAAATTTTTTGCCGCCGATTTCCATTGTTTCTTTGCTTTCTTCAAGGATTGTGTTAACTCCTGTAGGAGTAAGTACGCCGCCAAGCCCTGTACCATGTGCCCTGATTTTTTCAATAAGAGTACCCATCGGAACAAGCTCAACATCGAGTTCTCCGGAATTCATTTGCTTTCCTGTTTCCGGGTTTGTACCTATGTGGGAAGTAATAAGCCTTTTAACCTGTTTGTTTACAATCAGTTTGCCTTTATCAACATCAGGGTATGATGTGTCGTTTGATATGACTGTTAGTTTGGCAATATTCTGGTTTGCAAGCTCGTCAATTAATCGGTCCGGCGCACCGCAGCTTAAGAAACCGCCTATCATAACGGTAGACCCTTCTTCTATTAAACTTATTGCCTGTTGTGCAGATAAAATTTTCTTCATAATCCTAAACTGATTGTATTATAAATACCTGCTTTATTATATAAAAAATCACAAAAATAACAAAATTATTTACATTCGAATTCAAAATAAGGCAATTTTTTATATCAAAAATACTTTATATAAATATAAAATTTGAGAGGAATATGGAGTTTTTATGAGCGAGAAAAAGACTAAAAGAGAGAACGAAGCTTTGTTATCAGAAAAAGAGGATAAAGTTGAGCTAAGAAAACCTGCACAGGCTGAATTTGAAGTTACCCTGACAGATGAATCCAATATTAGAAACGGAGTTTTGCATAGTGCCGAACAGGTAGCAGAACATACCACCTACACAACATCTGTTCATATCAATGATGAAGAGGCTCTTAAACAATGGCAAGAAAGTTATGGAGAGATTTATCAATCTTATTTGGAAAATTCAGGCATAAAAAATGAAGATTTAGAATCTATAAAGAATAATCCGGAGGCATTAAAAGACTTTTTAGAAAACATGCCTTCTGTACCGCCTGCTCCGGAACCGTTATTTTCCAAAGAATACAATAGTGATGACTACTTTGACAGAAATGATTTGAAAGGTATTGATTTAGTTGACTTGAAAAATGTTTATCTGGCAAACGGAAATTCAGCGGAAAAAACATATCAGTATTTAAAAGATTATATAACTGAAAACAAAAACAACCCTGAAGTCTTGCAAAAAACGGTTTCAAGACTGCTTGCTAACTTTCACGAAATGTATGACAGCAATGTAGAGCACAAAAAAGTCGGTGAAAATCAGTCTGATATTTTGAATAAAATTATTAATGTACCAGAAGACAGGGAATTAAGCGGATTTATTTGCGGTCCAATGCATTCATTTATAATGAATACATTAAATGATTGCGGTATAAATGCTGCTCTTTTAACAGGAGCCCATATCAGCGGCGGCAATCACGCTACTCTTATATATCAGTTAAAGGACGGACAGTACATATTTAACGATTATGAAAGAAGTGCAGTAATAAACGCTACTAATATAAAAGATGCTATACGTCAAATTGCAAAAAATAGCAATGCCCTGGAAAGCGCCGGTTATCTTACATTACAAACTGACGGAGGTAATTCATATCAGGAGTTTGCCTTTGAGAAGGAAGCTGCTTTTGGCGAAGAAATGGACAAAAGAGACTATCACTCACAAACACCTTTTGATACAGATATAAACGCAACACCGTCGGTTAGCGGAAACCTTGAATTGTCCACAAACGGAAATCTTTCAGCGCAGGCAGGAGGCTCTCTTGTTTACGGCAACTCTGTTAAAAATACAGAAACTGCGTTGACCCTCGGTTTTAAAAAGAATAACGAGACTGCTATGTTTATGAACTCGCAAAGCGCCGGCCTTAAACTGGAACACAAAGGCGTTAATAACGAGACAGGTTATTCCTTTGATGTAAAAGGTATAATGTCATATATAAAAGGATTTTATACAGGTCCTGAATATAAGGCAGATGAGAGTGCCTATCACAATGCACTTGAACGGATGGAAGATGATATGATTAAAGATGCAGAAGCAGCCGGTATTGATAAAGGTTTGATACAACAATATTTTCCGACTCAGTATTTTAATTATACATCAATACCATACACTCAACCGCAATATTTATCAACTTTCATAAAAGCGTCAGCAACAAAGAAATCAACCCTGTTAAAAACAGACAATATGGAACTGACAAATGCAATAAAAGCGTCAGGTTACGGCGGACTAACAACACGTTTGAATTCGTCGGGTTTTAACGGTGATATAAGATTAATGGCAGAAGACGGGCTGGCATTAAAAAACACTTTTAAAGATTGCACTCTTAGTAATGTCATAAGCGGAGGTTTTCTTACTGACTTAAAACAAAGAAATACAGGATGGAATTTTTTGCAGCCGGGAGTAAAATTTAACGCGGCTACCTCTGTTGCATACAGTTCAAATCCAAATTTCGGAATAAGTGCAGGTGCTAAAGTAAGCTCTGTTGTAACTCCGGTAGATAAAGACCTTGGCGTTGAAGGCAGTGTTCAGGCTGTATACAAACCCGAAAATTCCAAAGTCGTTTTACACGGTGAAGCTCAGGCCGGGTTATACAAACAGAGACTTACCATAGGCGGATTCAATGAACAAACAGAAAATACAAAGAACTTTTCTGTTGCACTGGGGGCTCAGCTTAACCCGAGAACATCCGTTTCTTTAAGATATAACAACGAGCGTCATGCGCTTAACAAAACAAGAAATAACTCATCTGTCACAATCGGCACCAGAGTAACGTTTTAAAAGCAGCAGCTGTTATATTTTATCCTTGCTTTTTGCCAGACCGGGTTCTAAATCCGAACCGGTATACAGTTTTCTGAAAGCAAACTGAGCCTTTGGCAAAGCAAAAGCAAGAAGAGTACTGCTTAAAGCAATGTTAGTTAAAATATTAAAGGATTTTGCAATTTTTGCCTTCTTTGCAAAAGCTTTGATATCTTGGCTTTTAATCGCATTTTGCGCGAATTTTTGCATCTCTTCTTTTAGCTGTACAAGTTTGTTTATATCAACCCAGGCTCTGGGGTCACGTATATCATTTTCAAGGTATTTTACATCGCAAAAACGGCTTGCATATTGAGAGAAAAGACTTTTAGGGCTTTTATCGAGAAAATCAATAATTTCTTTTTCCGTATTGTCTTTTGGAAGTAAAAGAGAGTTGTTTTTGATTGCGTTAATAAAATTTTTGTCGTCAAAAACAATCGGGTCAAGCGCCACATTAACACCTGTCAGTTTGTAAGCAGCCTTATCGAGAATTTTTGCCAGATACGGAGGTGCAACAAAGTTTAAAAATAACATGCCGGCCATTTTAAAACCGACATCCACAGCTTCATTTTTATTGCGTGCTGTGGCTATTCTTCCAATGGCATAGCCTCCGTCAGTTACCGCCATTTTGTCGACTGTGGAAAAGTTTGCAAGAGATGAAACAACATTCCCTTTAAATGATATTTTTCCGTCTTTGATGTTATTCATAGGGTTTTCAAAAGCCTCATATTTGAACTCATTTTGTTGTTTTTTTGCTTTTAATTTTTCTATTTTCTTAGAGGAAGAGGCAAAAATAAGTTTTGGCAAAATTACTCCCATAAAAAGCATAGGTATTGTTGTTGACAGACCGAATTTTAAAGCCAGCAGTTTTTCAAAAAACGCTTTATTATTTTTTACTTTTTTAAGTTCGTCAATAATCGGCTTGCTGACTTTCCCTTCAAAGTTTTTTATGTTTACGTCAATGCCCTGATATTTTGTTTGTTTAAAAAGATTGAGGTTAATATCGGGGTTGTAGCCTTTTTTACGTATAAATTTGTCGGCTAATTTGCTGACAAGAGGTATTCCGCCAAGCCAAACAGCAGAAACAGCATATTCGTCCAAAAAACGTTCTCTTGCGGCAAGTCTGGCTATGTCTTTTGATTCTTCTTTGTTCTGGTTGTATGTTAAAACAATTTTTGTCGGGACTTCTATTCCGCAATCCCTGACGATTAGCGGGTATTGTTTATTAGTGTTTCCGATAGCGGATATTATTGCAGTTAGTGACATTATTTTTCTCCGATTATTTTCATAAAAAAACAGCCTGTTCGTTTTTCCCGAAAAGGCTGATTCTTATAAAAAGAAATCGGTTATCATCCGAACAACAAATAACCCTATAGCCTAATCGGGACTATATGATGGTTATGATGATGTTTGGTGAATAACAATGTGTTCATTATTTAATCCAAAATTCAAAAAGTAACTTTGTACAGAAAAGATAACATATCAAAAAGGATTTTTCAACCCTTCTTAAATATTTGTTAAACAAGTGCTATTTCTGCTTTTTTGATAAACTCTTTGAACGCTGTTTTAATCTTGGGATTTTTTAACGCAGATTCAATAGAAAATTTGTTTCCGTTTGCAATTGTTATGTCGTGTATTTTTCCTTCTTCAAACGGGGAATAAGCAACAAAAGATATTGTTCTTGTTCTGAAATCTTTTTTGTCTGCAAGCGGTTCTATTACAATAGATGCCTTTTTGATTACGGAATCTTTGACAGGGTCTTGTATATCCGCTTTTATTGGTTTGAATTTGCCGATTTCTACAATCTGAGAAAACTGTTCTCTCAACTGTTTTAGCGCTGCGTCAAGTTTTTGTGAAGAAGTTAATGCAGTAGCATTCGGCACTCTTGGTCTAAAAATTCGTTGAGTTGTCGTTGTTGAGTTTAACTTGTTCATACTTATCTCCATTATTTATTATTAATTTTTCGTTCTTGTTAGTGTATTATCTTTTTTTGCCGTATCGTTCTTTTATGATATTTACTGTATCGTCAATTTGTTTCAGAGCATCAAAACTCAAAACATTTTCATATTCTCCAAGTCCAAAGTCTGTCAATATCGGTCTTGTATAAGAAATTCGAGCCTTTGTTTCCGGATTTTCGTTGTGTCTTATCCACGAGTACATTGCTCTTTCATAGTCTGTGTAGGCGGCTTCTTTTTTAGGGTCGCCAAAAACTTCATGTACTGCTTTTTCTATTCCGATAGATTCAAAGTATTTGTTCAGTTCAGGAATGTTTTTGCTAATATTTTTACCGGCAAGAATATCGTAAATCAAGTGTTCAATCTGACCGATTTTGTTGAGTTCTTCACTCCTTAACTGGAGTTCTACACAAACATATCTTACTTTTCCGCTTTTATCTTTCACGGGGTGTAAAATATTCATCTGGGTTGTTGTGTATCCGTTTCGTTTTCTTATTGCTTTTGTTTGTACAAGTTCAATGCCCGGAACGGATTGTTTCCAGAGTTTTACGGTATCATTGCTTATATACGGATAAATGTGGTTTGAGTGGTAGTTGCTTACCCTTGTTACATTCAGCTTACCGGAAAGTATTGCTTTTGTCAGGTACTCTGCTGCAACCTCCATATCTGCATTGTCCGGTATAATCATTCTCAAGCCGATAAGATCTTTTACCCAGCTGCGTGCGTCTTCGAAATCTTTTTTTCCGGTTGTAAGAATTTTCTCAAAAGTTTTGTAATCTCTTGATTCAAGTTTAACATCTCCTCCGGTTATGGAAAGTTTTACAAGCTCTTGTTCTATTTTATCGAGCGCTTTATACGGTTTTTGATACAATCTTTTTGCAAAGATGTTCATAATTTCTGTCTCGACTTTTTTACTGTTAAATTCTTTTATGATTTTATTGTAAATAGATACAGCTTCTTTTGAAGAGGGTACACCATTTTTAACCCTTGCGTGGAGATATTTTCCGTAATTTTTTTCTCCGCCGAAAATCAATTTAATATCTTTTATTACCCTGTCGATTGTTTCGGTTCCCATTTTTTCAAGTGTTTTTGCAACCCCTTTATAAAAAGTTGCCTTTTTAGCAGCCAGGTTGATAATTTTTGCCTGATTAGGAGTAAAAACTTTTGCGCCTGACGCGTTAGATTTAGGCTGCAGCAAGAATAGAATTTCTTCGCTGAAAAATTTCTCTTTCTTAATAAATTCAAATTCGTTAAATATCTGGTGTTGTGTAACAGCAGATACTTTTCTTGCCTCACTTTTTGACACCGGAGAAGACGCAACAAAAGTGTCCTGCACAGGTGTACGTTCAAGCGTATTTTCCGCAGCTTTTTGTACTTGTTTTATTTCTTTTTTTACGGTGGTTGCAACTGCACCGACGACCTTAACAGCCGTATCTTTAATGGCATTAATCATTTTTATTCCTGTTCATATGTAGCTAGGTACTTATTATTAAAGCCATAAACAAAAAAAATTGTCACTTAATATCAAAAATTTTTTTTAAATGAAATATTTTGTTACATCAAACACTTTATAACAATTCTTCATGTTAAAATTTTGTTTATGAGTACCGGTACATAACAATCGTGTCTGGTCATTATACAAGAAGGATAGATATGTCCAAGAGGAAAATAGCATACATAACAGTATTATTTGCGGTAGTTATAGGATGTGCCTGGGCTTTTATTGCTGCAGGGGTTATTACAAAAAACTTTAAAAGAGAAGCGCTTCAAAGTGCCGGAGAAAAACAGGAAGTTAACGTAAAAAATCTTATTATTACTGAAACTAAAGACGATAAAAAATACTGGGAACTGTACGCAGAAAAAGGTTATTACGACAACCAGAACAAAGTAGTTATATTATATAATGTTATCGGTAACTTTTATGATAAAGACGAGGTTGTTTTGAGCATGGAATCGTCTATGGGTACATACAGTGAAGAACAGAAAAAAGTTGTTCTTTACGACGATTCTTATTTTATTTATAAAGACGGAACAGATGTCAGAGCCGACAGATTTGTCTGGCAAGGTAACGACAAAGATATTCTGGCCCAGGGTAATGTTATTATAAGAAAAAGCGGGGAATTAAGAACTTTTAGCAAAGAAGCTGTATTGAGCGAAAATATGACAAATATAAAAATCATTGGACGTTCAAAAACAGAACTGTACAAAAAGGGGAATTTTGATGGAAAGATTTAAAAATATATTTATAACAACACTGTTGTTACTTACAAGTGCCGGCTTTGTACTTGCTGCTGATTTGTCAATTGAATCAGATAAGCAGACTTTTAAAATGGAGGAAAATAAAGCAAAATTCGACGGCAATGTAAGAGTTAAAATGGATGATATAAACGTTAAATCACCCAGAGCTGAAGTGTATATTGACCCGCAGACAAAACAACTGACTGACGCAGTTATGTATGACAAGCCTTATGTTGTACAGGTAAAACAGGATAAAACAAATGAAATAAAAGCAAATATTTTAAAAATGTCTTTGTTAAATAAAACAATAAGAGCAGAGGGCAACACCCAGACAACAGTCACCCCTAAAGATGCGCCAAAACCGACTGTTATAATAACTGCCGACACGCAGTCTTATGACACAAAAACCAAAACTCTGACAGCCCATGGCGGAGTAATTATTTATTATAAAGACGTTGAAACTTTTTCAGACTCAGCAGTTGCTAATTTGAATAAAAACGGCGATTTACAAAAAATTACACTCACAGGGCATGGCCGGCTAAAACAAAAAGACAGCATTATTACTGCAGACAAATTTATTTATGATGCAGTAACCGAGGTTGCATACGGACTTGGAAACGCTCACAGTGATGTTGATATGGACGGCACCAGAATAAACGTCTGGTCTGACAGACAGGAGTATTACAAACAACCTAACATAATTCAGGCCTCAGGCAAGGTTCATGTTATTTACAAGGATTACGACGCTAAAGGGCCTAAAGCTACGGTTTATCCTGACCCGAAAACTAAAAAGCCTAACGAAATAATCTTTATCGGGCGTTCTACCATTGTTGAACAAATGCGTTCAATCGAGGCTGACAGAATTAAGATGTATATTAATCCTAAAAATTTCTTTGCCGAAGGCAATGTTAAAACAGTGATAAGAAATGTTGACAGCAAAAAGAATAATCTGTCAGAATAATTTCAGGTAACTTAAAGTGGTGCGTCAAATGACGCACCCTTCGCTATACTCTATAAAAATAATTAGCCGGTAAATGAAATTTATACCCTGTCGTAAATCTCAGTAGTGTATCCGTTTGCAATTTCTTCTCTTGCTACAACTTTTACAGAAGGCATAAGTCTTGACAGTACAACACTCGTTACCTGTCTTATTTCCATCGGCACAATTACAACTATCTCATCAGCATTTATATTGTGTTTGTCAATAACTTTGTAAATGTTATTGACTACTGTTTGCATTTTTGTGTTATCTATTCTTATGACGGTCTTTTTGCCCGAAACTTTTGATGCAAGGTATTTTACCGTCTCGTCGGAAAGTTCAAACGCTTGAATAACGTTGTTTTCGTTAGCTATGCTTTTGGAAATCTGACGTGAAAGAGAGTGTCTTACGCGGCTTAATAAATCTTCTTTGGTTTCTTCGTCCGCAAAATCATTGATTTTTTCAAAGATATAAATAATGTCTTTTATCGAAACCCTTTCTTTTATAAGGCTTGTCAATATGTATTTTAATTCTGCTATAGAAACAAAGTCAGGGATGATGTTTTCAATCAGATAAAGATTATTTTCGCTGACAATTTCTATATAGTTGTTTATATCGTTGTAATCAAAAATTTCATCTACATTTTTTATGCATACGTATTCCAGAATACGTGCAATAACTTCCTCAGCTTTGTAGCCCTGAATCCAGAAATCTTTTGTTTTTTCTTCTTCAATCCAAAGCACCTGCTTGCCAGTGATGGGGTCGGTGTCTTTTATGATATCTTTTGCAGGTTTTTCAAGTTTTAAATCGTCTTTAAAAAACATTTTATATCCGCAAAATACAACACCTTTTGCCGCACATACCCCGCGTACGTCTATTTCAAATTCATTTGCCTGAAGGGATTCGTCATTTTCAAACCGGATTTTAGGAATGATATAACCTAACTCTTCTGCCAGATTCTGTCGGACTTTTACAGTTTGTGCAACAAGATTTGCCTCTGCATCAGGGTTCACAAGTTCTATATTTTCTTCACTAAGTTTTATTTTGATTTTATCCTCGCCTATTTTATCAAGCATAATTTCAGGCGAAATCGTTTTTTGCAACTGTTTTTTAAGTTCATTCAACTCTTCAATTGTCTTTGACATCTCGCTGTTGAGTTCCTGACGTTGTGTCTCGTTTGTTTCATCAATCAAAGATTTTATGCTGTGAATTTTTTTTCTTTTATCTTTTATTTTTGTCTGTATGTCAACACACTTTTCGTACGGTTCATTCTGAGCGGAAATTATCTTTTGCATCGGTGATTTGTAGCCGAATTCGCTGTCGTCGTCTTCGCCGGTTTCCTGATCAATATCGACTTCCCTGACAAATATACAGTTAAAGATGAAACCGTCATCGCTTTCTGCTTCGTGCATTGTATAAAGCTCCCAGCCGTCGGCTGACATTTCGTTTAAAAGCGTTTCCATTTTAAAAGTGTCATCACTGGGTACTGATTTTATACTGTATTGCATTCTTGTTGATTTCATAAAAAATATTCCTGCTCTAATTGGTTATACATTGCCGGTTGAGCTGTTTCTGTCATCTTCCAGCTGTTTTATGTCCACATTATAATCTGATTGTTCCTGATACAAACTCGATGTGTCTTGAATATCAATATCAATGTTGACATCACCGTCAACCATTTCAATATCTTCTTTTTTGTAGTTTTTAATTTTACCGTCTTCTGTTTTAACAGCAATCTCATTGCATAAAAAGTGCAAAGAACAAACCCTGCCCAATCCGTCAGGGGTCATAACACCGCTGCCGATAGGCGGCATGTCTTTTGCCGCGTCTATGTAATTTTTGTATTCATAATTTAAACAGCACAAAAGCCTTCCGCATGTGCCTGATATTTTACCCGGAGTAATCGGCATCCCCTGATCTTTAGCAAGTTTTATATTTATGGAATCAAACTTTCTTAAAAAAGAACAACAGCAAAAAGGTCTGCCGCAAAGCCCGTTGCCCTCCATAATAGAGGTTTCGTCTCTTACGCCGATGTGGCGCAAATCTATTCTTACACGTTTAAAAGCCTGGGTTAAATCCTTTAATAAAGCCCTAAAATCAACTCTTTCCGGCGCTGTATAGTAAAACGTAATTTTCCTTCTGTCAAAAGTGTATTTAGCCTGTACAAGGTTCATGCACAAATTGTGCTGAGCAACAAGTTCTTTACATACTTTGAAAGCTTCTTCCTGCGCTATTTCTATCTCATCAAGCGTTTGCATGTCCTGCTTGTTCATTACTCTTATGAGCGGAACAGGTTCAGGCATTTTCTTTTCCCAGACTTTTGCAATCATCGGGTTTACAATAAATGCCTTAGCTACCTCTTCTCCTTTTTCTGTCCGTACAAGCACCATTTGCCCGTGTTCTACGTGTGCGCTATCGGCTATTTCAAGCGGGTGAAAGGTGTTTTTTATCAAATTAACAGCGTATTTTATCATTTATAATTCCCTATAACATATTAATGGTATTTTAGCATAAAACTGATATTTCATATAGTCAACCGGATTCCGGTATTTCTTTAAATTTGTCTGATTATGAACATGCTTGTACCCCGGTGTGTCCTGCTGCCGGTGAAAAAACATACTCTGCCGAACAAATGATTGCGCAGGTTGGATGTGTTAAATCTGTGATTTAGCGCATCTTGCTAAAAATTCCCCTCTCAACTTGAGGGTGAGGGCTGCAGAATTTAACTTAATTATTCTCCCACGCCACTTGGGGTGATGGCCGGGGTGAGGGGGTCACAGCCCCTGCCTGCCCACCGGATATTGACGCAAAGAACCTTAAATACCCTCTCTCCCGCTGGGAGCGAATTTGCCTTCTTTTGCCGAAATCTTTGATTTCGTGCAAAATGGCTTCACGAAATAATATTAATCTTTCTTGTTTTCTTGAAACTGTAAATAGTGAACGGACGGGTGAAACCCGGTGAGCAAGAACTCTGTTCAAAACGATTGAGTATCATTTTGAATAGA
>CALUQS010000062.1 GCA_944322975.1 Candidatus Gastranaerophilales bacterium | reverse complement strand
ATAATATATATATACAATCGAATACATCGTTGTATCTTGAATAATACGTATATTGGGGCGTCGCCAAGTGGTAAGGCAGCTGGTTTTGGTCCAGCCATTCCGGAGGTTCGAATCCTTCCGCCCCAGCTTTCTAGTATAAGGAGCCCTTTTGATAAACACATCAAAGGGCTTTCTTATTGTATAGTCTAAGTTATGTCAGTTAAAAATACTTACTATATAAAATTCTTAATAAAACTTCATACTGTGTTTAAAAATTGAAAATTTGGGTATTAATAATATATGAGCAATATATAGAAAGAATTACGGATTTATGAAAACTTTTATCAATATTATTATCGCTTTATCAATAATAATGTACACAACAGCGTCTTGTTATGCGGCAAGACACTATCTTAATGAGCTGGATTCTTTCCACGTATGGAAATTGAATAAAAGAATCACTGTCTGGGTGCAGCCTTCCCCGTATCGTCAGGATATATATAACGCCTTTAGAGAATGGATGGTTGCTGCGGGCGGATGTCTAAGGTTTGTTGACGCCAATACAGAGAAAAATGCTGATATAAAAGTATATTTTGTTTCTGATATACCGGATTCGCCTAAAGCACAGGGCGTTACAACTTTCAGAGCACAGGGAAAATATATGGTAAGCGCCACAATACGTATACAGTACACAAATCAATACAACTCTAAAATCAGGATATCTGATAAAAAAGTATACGGTGTAGCTATCCACGAGATAGGACACGCACTGGGGCTTAACGGACACACTAAAGACTTGAACGATGTTATGTATCCGACAACCCAATTTACACAGGTAGGCGTGCACCCCTCAGCAAGAGATGTTGCTACTATAAGAACATTGTATTGCCGCTGATATTAAATTAAATCACTCTGTAAATCAGCGAGCCTCTGTTTCTTTGTTCATAAGAATACAGAAACGCATCTTGTAAATACTTCTGGGCAGTTTCTATTTTGTCAGGGTCATTGGCGTACAGGGTTGCAATTACTTCACCCTCGGTTATAGGCTCGGCGCAGATTTTGTTGAGATAAATCCCGGCCGAATAATCGATAATATCGTGTTTTTTCTCTCTGCCGGCGCCTAAGAGTTTGCAGGCATAGGCGGTTTTGTAGGCGTCAACATTCCAGATAAATCCGTTTTGCGGGGCTTTTATTTGATAGGCATAGTTTGGCTGCTGGAAAAATCTGTAATTATCTATAACAGAAGGGTTTCCCTCCTGAGAACGTATCAGGCTTCTAAAGTATTCCAGCGCTTTGCCGGAATAGACCACATCATCAATTATCCTGTAGGCATCTTCCTTGCTTTGAGCTTTACCGAGTTCTGTCAGAGCAAGAGACGCCATCTCATAGGTTAATTCTTTAAGGTCAGAGGTCATGTTGCCTTTTAAAAACTCGATTGATTCTATAACCTCGATAGCGTTTCCAACAGCCCTGCCTAAAGGTTGTTCCATAGATGTAATAACCGCATGGAATTTTTTGCCAAGCATATCGGCAATGTTTACCATCCATTGTGCCAATTCTCCGGCTTCTTCAGGCGTCTTTAAAAAAGCACCCGAGCCGTATTTTACATCAAGTATTACATAATCAGCACCCGAGGCAATTTTTTTAGATACAACAGAAGACGCTATCAAAGGTATAGAATCAACTGTTGCCGTAACATCACGCAGAGCATATAATCTGCCGTCAGCCGGAGTAAGGCGTTTTGTCTGTGCACCTATTGCCAGTCCCACTTCTTTAACTTTTTGTATAAGCTCATCTATGTCAAGATTTGTTTTAAACCCCGGGATTGATTCTAATTTATCGATTGTGCCGCCGGTGTGCCCAAGCCCTCTGCCTGAAAGTTTTGCTATGGGAATGCCGCAGGCTGCAAGAAGAGGTATTAAGATGAGTGTAATTTTATCGCCTACGCCGCCTGTTGAATGTTTATCAAGGACTTTTTCGCCGTTAGGGCAAATCGGAGACAGGTCAATAACTTCGCCAGAGGTAATTATTTCCTGAGTCAAATACACGGTCTCTTGCAGCGTCATACCTTTAAAATACACAGCCATTAGCCACGCGGAAATTTGATAATCCTCTGCCATACCGCTCATAAGAGAGCTTATAATAAAATTCATTTCTTCTCTTGTATGCTCGCCGCCGCGTTTTTTCTTTTCTATTAAATCAACAAATCTCAAAGCTTATTACCCCTTTTTAAAGACACATATTCAGGATAGCACAAAGTAAAAATAAAGGCTTGTTTGTAAAGTTTGCCCTGATACAGAAAAATCTTTATAATAAACCTGAGAGGGACCTCGCTTGTACCCGATGGCATCCTGATATGTGTGGCTCGTAAACTTGCCAACATCTCAGGCTAGGAGTGGTACACACTCTGCCGGGTAAATATGCCTGTGGCATATTTATGAGAGGTAGCGAGGTCGCATAAGTCATCAGGTTTACGCAGGTGACCCCATGTACTTGTTGCTGGTGCCCGGGTTATAAGATGGCGGTTGAACTTGTTTTATGCACCAGTTCAATAAGTTATCGGGGTCAGTTGACTATATGAAATAACCTGTTCTGATACAAATAAACTGTAGAGGTGTGAGCAGTGGAAAAGATTACGTATAAATTAAAAGAAATATGGTTAAAAATATGGGGTAATAAAGAGGGGTTTAAAAACGGCAATAAATTACAAAAGTTTTTATTGCTGCTAAAACGTACTGTCGTTGTATACGCTGTCTTGTGGCTTGTTATGTTTTTAGCATCCTCTTTTATATCTTTAATCCAATCCAATGAATTTTTAGCATGTGCAGGCAAAGATGTTTGTATATTTAAAGGCCCCTCTACAGAATTAAAAACCTACCGAATAAAAAGTTTTAAATTAAATGACGGCTCAACAATACTAATTGTCATAGGAGCAAAAAACGCCGTAAAGTACGGGCTGCCTGTATACAAGATAAACGCTTACAAATATAACCCCAAAAGAAACAGATTCAAAAAAATGAACTTCAAGCTCTCTTCTCTGGAGTTTCCTATCGGCATAACCTCAGAAAACAAAGCAGTCTACACTTTATACAACAATTTTATCAATAGCGAAACAATCCATATCTTAGACTTAAAAACCCAGTTATTTGAAAACACTGAATTGTGCAATTTCAGTGATAAATGCAAACAAAAACCAAATAATTTAAGATTTGTCAAACCTTATACAAAAGACAAAGTCATTGTTATGACAGAGAATAACAAACTTTTGAACAATGATTTTCTCTTAAAAAAGAAAGAATATATGTACATATTCGACCTCAAAAATTTGACGTTTAAAAAACTTCCCGATTTTGCCATTCCTCTCAAATATTATACGGATGAAAATGATATAATTGTTTTGGATAACGGAGATATAATAATTCTTGGCCGACATAAAGATTACCGCGAAATATTCTATGACCATATTGAGATATATGACGCAAAGCAAAACAAATTTATTGCCCAGACAAATACGGATTTTTACAGGGATAATATATTTACAATTAATCAAAAAAACGGAGATGTTCTGTTTGTAAACCAGAACTCAACCTACAATTTTAACTCTGCAAAAAACAAATTTGAAAAAGCAAGCAGTTATGAATCAGGCAAAAACAAAGTAGCAATGTATTTGCTTGAAAATAAGCTTAAAGAGGTATTTAACATATATCTTTATACACCGTACGCCGATAAAGTTAAGTATATAAAGCTGCCTGATAACAAATATCTTATCACCTGCGGAGATACATATTTTGATTTTCCATACTATAAAAATCCTAACGGGGTTTGTAAAAAGACCCTCATTTACGACTATGAAAACAATACTATAAAAGAAGGCCCGAAGTTTTTGTATGCACACAACAAAACAAATATAGTGCTGGTTGATGAAAACACCTATATTGCCGGCGGATTTATTTCTGATAAGGATGGAAAGAACCCATCTTATAACGAACATGTACAGATAATTAAAGTAAAAAAATAGGAACGCATTATGAGCATAGATGCA
>CALUQS010000061.1 GCA_944322975.1 Candidatus Gastranaerophilales bacterium | reverse complement strand
TCTAATTTATCATTAGAGCAATACTTTTAATAGGAAGGGAAGGTTAGGAAGTTAGGTAGGATAGTGTTAGTGTGAAAGTCTCATCTTATTTAATATCTTGATTTGTTTTCTCGTTTATTTTATTTAATGCTTACATATATATAAAGTATATACAAAGTGCAGAATTTCACTTTTTAGTATATACTGTTACAATTCTTTACAATTTGTTTTAAAAAAAAAAAAAAGATATTCTATATCTTTTGAATATCTTTTAAATAGGCTTTTATATCTATTCCTATTTCTTTATATTTTGCATAATCGTTATTAAACTGCATTTTTGAGTTTGATGAAATTATTATCACATTTGTTATATCAATGACTCTTTCGTCAATATCAAAAAAAGCTTTGTAGTATACTCTGTCAGATTCATTCCCCTTGAATACATAAATGTCTTTGAATTTAGAATTATAAAGCTCAAGTACACTTCTCAAAAAAGTATTTTCTTTATGTGTAAAATCAGCACTCGAACACAAATTTGATACAAATATACCGTTTGGACTCAAAGATTTTTTTATGAGTTCAAAATACTCATCGCTTAAAAATCTGTCGTCTATTCCGTCATCAGAGGCAACATCGACAACAATAAGGTCATATTTTTTTTCGTTTGCTCTCAGATAGACTATGCCGTCTTGCAGAATATAGTTGACTTTTTGGGACTTATTAAAGTTAAAAAATTGTTCAGCAATACAAAAAATATTTTCTTCAATATCAACTGTATCAATCGATTTTATATTTTCAAACAGTTTTTCCCAGTCATTTACTACTTTTCCGGTTCCAAAGCCGATTAACAGAATATTTTCTATATCAGGATTAATAAGATAAGGAATCGTAAAATAATTTATATACGGCAGGTTGCCTTTGTAAACATCAGTTTCAATAAAACCTGCCTGATAAGTGTCTTTATAGTGTAAAAAACGGCCTATTTCGTTTTGCACAACTTTTATATTATGAAAATCAGACTGTTTTTGATAAATAACCCTGTCATCAAAAATTTTGTTATTTATTATATCAAGCAGTTTTTCATCGGGTTCGTGTATGGCAAGATATTCAGGTATAATTATCATAGTATTTATTGTATCATATGCAAAAGAAAGATTAATATATGAGTGATTATTTTATAAGAGCAAAACTGTTTAAAACCAAAAAACGCCTCGGACAGAACTTTCTCATCGATGATGAGGTGATAAACCGCATTGTCAGCGAGGTTTCTTGTGACGATACAGTACTTGAAATAGGCCCGGGAGCTGGTTTTGTTACGGAGAATATTGTTAACAAGGCAAAAAAAGTTTATGCGGTTGAAATTGATAATGATGCAATTGAAGCTCTTTCTCACATAAAGACAAACAAATTTCACCTTATACACAATGATATATTAAAAACTAACCTTAAGGATTTGGAAGACACCACCTTTAAAGTTGTTGCAAATATTCCTTATTACATAACAAGCCCGATACTTGTTCATTTGCTCGGAGAGATTGATGAACCGGATAATGAAAACAGAAAAAGAATTTCCGAAATAATCCTGATGGTTCAGTGGGAGGTTGCACAAAGGCTTGTTGCAGATAAAAATTCTCCATCTAAGCAGTACGGGCTCTTGTCTATTTTGACTCAGTTTAATGCAGATGTAGAACTTATACAAAAAGTTGGCAGACATTCATTTTATCCGGCTCCAAAGGTTGATTCGGCATTAGTTCGCATAAAAATTAACGCACAACCCAGAGTTAAAGTTTCAAATTATGCATTTTTAAAAAGAGTGATAAAAGCTTGTTTTGCAACAAGAAGAAAGAATATTAAAAATTCGCTGATAAATGCGGGTTTCGATAAAAATGCCGTAATAAACGCGCTTTCAGCTTTAAATCTGGAAGAAAATACCAGAGGCGAAACATTATCAATACAAGAATTTGCAAAACTATCGGAAGAATTGTTAAATAACATTAATATTAAGGAATAAGATTAAAATGAAGGAAATAAAGCTGGCTGCCCCGGCAAAAATCAACTTAACTCTTGAAGTTATAAACAAAAGACCGGACGGGTATCACAACATAAAAAGCATAATGCAGGCAATAAGCCTGTATGATTATTTGACAATATCCGTTAAAGAATCAGATACAAATATTATTAAACTTGACGGCAACAGCAACAAAATACCCTATGACAACAAAAATTTGGTATACAAAGCTGTTGAAAAGTTTTTAAATAAGTCACATATTACAAATAATGAAATAAATGTATACATCGAAAAAAATATACCTGTTGAGGCCGGACTTGCCGGCGGCAGTACTGACGCGGCCGCAGCTTTTTACGGATTAAACAAACTTTTTGATGAGCCTTTAAAAAGCAGCGAAATCGAAGAGTTATGTGCATCAATCGGCTCTGATTTAAATTTTTGCTTGCACGGCGGCACTGCACTATGTACAGGCCGCGGTGAAAACGTAAAACGAATAGCCACACCGGTCAGCTATGTTACATTAATAAAACCGCTTGGGTTTGGAATTTCTGCTAAAGAAGCTTATACAAAATTTGCACAATCTCAAAAGCAAACCGGCACTAACTACACGGAAAAAATGGCTGAAAATTTTAATGTCAAATTTTTGTACAACAGTCTTGAACTTGCGCTGTTAAATGATTATAAAGAACTTTCAGAAATAAAGGAAAAATTGCCTGATGCATTAATGAGCGGTTCAGGCCCTACCTGTTTTGTTCTTGAAAGATATTGCCCCGCAGATTTTGATAAGGACAAATTCTTAGTTATAGATGATTTACATTTTGTAAATGACGGAATAAAAATTATTAATTAATGTAAAGATTTTTCTTAAAATCCTAAAGTTTTGCTGAAAAATTCCGATAACTAAAATGGAAGCAAATTAATTTCTAATGTACAGGGATTGACATTGCGCTCGTCAGCAAAAATTAAAGGAGATTTTTCCATGCAGGTAAACAGATTTAGTTTGGGATTTCAAGAAGCATTAAAATCAGCAACTAACTTTAATACAGCAAGAAGTGAAACGCTTTTTGATGATGAAAAGTACGGTGTGTCAAAAGAAGACGGCGAAGAACTTGATTTTTCAACATTGAATATTGAGGACTTAAATGTTACAGAAGATCAAATTGCCAACCTTTTTGATATGTTCAAAGACGAAGTTATTGCGGTGTTCGGAAGTAATTTACCTTTTATAAGACAACAGCAGGAACAAAACCAGAATGACACAGTTTCTGATAATTCTACCCCGACAGAAGACAGTACTTCATCTTCACAAGGGGGTTCATCAACTAAAGTTTTCACTGCATAAAATTGTTTACATATAAAAAATCCCGGCCTTCATTAGCCGGGATTTTTGTTTGCTTTATAAAATTACATGGAATAAGTAATTAATGCTTTTACAGAACGTGCAGTATCTTTGATATCCTGTTTTTGTTCTTCATTGTTCATAGTGTCTTCTAAAATTTTTAAAACTTCTGTTTTATCATTTAAAGAAAGAATTTCATTTATTGAGCTCATTGCGACTCTTGCACTCAGGTCATTTATACCTTTGCCGCTTTTTGCAACAACAATTTTTAAAGCATCAGGTGTATTCTTTTTAATAAGAGCATGAGCTGTTTTTTCTCTTATTTCATCAATTTCTGAATTTGTACCGATTTCTTCAAGAACAGAAATAGATTTTGGGTCTTCGTGTCTTGATAAAGCTTCAATAATATTGTCTATTTTGTTTATTGTTTTCATCTGGCAACCTACGCTTTCACTATTTCATTCTTATAGTCTGCTTCACAAGTTTTAAACATTGCAGATAAGTCATCCACAGGCTGTTTTAGCAGATTGTTTACACTGTACTGGTTGTTGAATTTAGAGGATATAGAATCAGCTAATGTTCTAAAATCCAATGTTATTTCTGTATTCTTAGCTTTTTCCCATGAATTTGCTATAGAATCTTTAATCTGTCTGCCAAAAGAAACAATTGAATTGAGTCTTGAGCGGAAGGCTTCATTAAATGAATTTATACCTCCAACGAATGCACTGGCAACCATTTTTGATTTTCCGGTTACAGCAGCAAACGGATTTGTAGAAGAGTTATTCGCATCTATTTTTTTAGATGATTCGAAAACATCTGATGTTAATACGTTACCTTTGAAATTAATTCCAAAAGGATTTGAGTGCACTTCCTGTCTTTCTTCTTTAGAAAGCGGCTTGTTGAACAGTGAAAAATTTGTGTTGGTGATTTTCATCTTTTACTTTGCCTTCCTTATTTTAATGATACTCATTACTTTTTTAATTAGAATACTATATTAAATTACCATTATAAGAAGGTTACATAATCATCTTTATGGAGGATTTATCACCCATTGACATACAACTTTAGTATAAAACTATCCTGCACTCAAACCCGCACAGAGACTTATACACTGTGCAGTCATGCCTTTTGCGTCATCAGAGGCAAGATATTTTACAAATTTTGCAATTTCCTCCGGTTGAATGAATCTTTTTTGAGGAATCATATCAATCTCTTCTTCATAACTAAAATCACTCTGCAATACTGCGTCTTTAGCCAGTTCAGTTTCGACCCAGCCGGGATTAATTGTGTTAACAGTGATATTGTATTCGGCAAGTTCTAACCCCAGTGCTTTTGTTAAGCCGCTAAAAGACGATTTTGTCATAGAATACAATGATGCATTAGCTTCTCCTACTACTCCGCTTATTGAGCCGATATTTATAATTCTTCCCCATCTGTTTTCTTTCATATATTTTATGGCATACTTGCAAAGAAGATACGGTGCTTTAATATTTAGATTAATCAATTTATCTATATCAGTATCAGCAGTTTTTTCAACGGGGGAGTAAACATATCCGCCTGCATTATTAATAAGTATATCCAATCTTCCCGCTGCTTTTACAATATCGTCTATGAGTTTTTTGACGGCATAATCTTGTGTTAAGTCTATAGCAAAATATGCCGAGGCATTAATTTGTTCTGCTGTTTCTATTAATAACTCTTTATTTCTGGCACAAATAAAAACGTTATATCCGTCAGAACAAAATTCTTTTGCTATTGACTTGCCTATACCTTTTGAGGCACCTGTAACAAGAACTGTTTTATTCTTTGGATTTATCATAGTTGTATTCCGTTAGAATTTGTACTATCGACTCCATAATCAAAGAAATGATTTCTTTTCGCTGCTCATCGTTCAAATTTTTTATTATTTCTATTGCAGAGTGCAAAGAAAGATTTTTGTCATACCAGCGTTTATATTCAGTAATCTTATTGTCATTTAGGTGAGATATTTCACCATCAGTATTTGCTTTAATTTCGGAAAGTATAATTTGTATCAAATCCTGTGCTATTTCATCTCTTACTTCATCGTCTAAAGATTCCAAAAAAGACATAAGACTGCTTAAATCAGGATCTTTATCATACCAGCGAACATACTTCATTTGTTTTAGCCCGAAAAAATATAATCAAAATCATTTATAAAATATCATATTTTTGTTGAATCGTAAAGATTTTATCTAAAAATACAATATATGCTTTATAAAAAACCCGTAAACAATTGTTTACGGGTTTTTAGCTATATAAGTTTATACTATTATATATCAATTTTTTTAGTGCTGACCACTTTAGCTGCACAATCTGCCCCTGTTGATGATTTTGTACACATCGCAGAGTTGTTATCAATACCGGCCGGCAGTATGCCGATACCTTTTACTAACCCGAAGTAATAAATATCTCTTCCAACAACATTCGGGCCTTTTTCTCCGTTTACGTCAACCAGAAATCTTCCGATACAGTTTGTCAAATGTTTGTCTTTACTGCTTGGATATCCGTCTGCAATACCTTTGCCGTCACACACTCCGGAGCCGGAGGTATAGTTTATGCACATACCGTCAGTTGTAATCATTGTATAACCGCTATTATCAGTTACCGCAGTTCCGTTAAGATACTTCATTTCTTCATCATAGCATTTTGCAGTAGATGAGCTGTCAACTCTTACTGTATTAAATTGAGCAACAAAACCTTCTCTTAAGTTGCCGTCTTTTCCTTTCCAGAACACGTCGCTGCTGCTCCATTTTGTACCGAAACCGACAGGTCCGTATGATTCTTTCATTCTGTTAACCCCTTGAGACAGCATAGAATATGCTTTTAAACATCCTGTAGCCAGCTCGCTGTTATTTGTGTTCTGATTCATTGACGGAATTGTCAATGCGGCTATAACACCAATTATCATAAGAGTTGTCAAAAGTTCTGCAAGAGTAAATGCTTTTATCTTTTTTAAATTCATTTTGTCCTCAATTCATTTCCGTAACTATTTTTATTGCATTATACGCTATTTCTGTGAGTTTTTCAATTTCTTCATTTTTTATAACATAAGGTGGCATAAAATATATAACATTTCCGATTGGTCTGAGCAAAGCCCCGTTTTTCATGGCTTCTTTAAATACTTTATGCCCGATTCTGTCTGTAAAGGGGTAGGGTTCTTTTATTTGTTTGTCTTTTACCATTTCAACAGCTGCAACCATGCCTGTTTGTCTGACATCTCCGACATGTTTTAGAGTTTTGAATTTTTCAGTGCAGTCTTTTAGTTTTTTTATTTTAGGTTGTAATTTTTCTATAATGTTTTCTTGCTCCATGATTTTTAAGTTTTCTACTGCAACAGCGCAAGCTATCGGATTTCCTGTAAAACTATGACCGTGATAAAAAGTTTTTAGCGTAGAAAAGTCGTCATAAAAAGCGTTGTAAATTTTATCAGTAGTAATTGTTGCGGCCAACGGAATATACCCTGCTGTAATTCCTTTAGCTACGCAAAATATATCAGGTTTTATGCCGGCATGTTCAAATGCAAAATATTTGCCTGTTCTTCCAAATGCCATTGCAACTTCGTCATCAATAAGCAAGATGTCGTATTTATCACATAATGTTCTGAGTTTTGATAAATAACACGAAGGATACATCCTCATGCCGGCTGCGCCTTGAACAAGCGGTTCTACTATCATTGCAGCAATTTCTTTGTGCCTGTTTTGAAAGAGGTTTTCAACATTTTCAATACATTCCGTAGCACAACTGTCTTTTTCTTTATTTTTAGGGCATCTGTAACAATAAGGGGCGTTTACTTTTAGTGTCTCAAAAACAAGAGGGTTAAAAATTTTTTTGTATATGTCTATACCGCCCACAGAAACAGAGCCCAGCGTGTCACCGTGATAAGATTCTGTCTTGGAAACAAAATATTTTTTTTCAGGTTTACCTTTTTGATACCAGTACTGATATGCCATTTTTAGTGCTACTTCAACAGCTGTTGAGCCGTCATCAGAGTAAAACACTTTAGAAAAAGGCTCACCTGCCAGTTGAACAAGTTTTTGTGCAAGTTCTATTGCAGGTATGTGTGTAAAATCAGCTAACAACACGTGTTCCAGTGTTTCTGCCTGTCTTGTTAAAACTTTATTCAATTTAGGATGTGAGTGACCTAAAGTGTTTACCCACCACGATGACACCCCGTCTATATATTTATTCCCGTCTATGTCGTACAGATATATCCCTTCTGCACGGACAATTAAAGTTGGTTTAAAATCATTGCCTTCATATTGTTTCATCTGGGTATCAGGGTGCCACACGTATTTTAAATCTTTTTCAATCCATTCTTCTTTTGTTGTCATATGTTCGTCTCATTTTGCTGTTATACACTTTTAAAACAAAAGAACTCCTTTGGGGAGTTCTTTTGTTTTTTAACTTTTTACAGGTTTATACAACTAATCCGCCGTCAACTCCAATAACCTGTCCTGTAATATACGGAGCATCTTCTGCTAAAAATCTTACTGCTTTAGCAATATCTTCCGGCTGTCCGAGGCGTTTAAGAGGAATGTGTTCCGCAATTTTTTCAGTATCTAAATCTTTAGTCATATCTGTCCGGATAAAGCCGGGCGCAATTGCATTAACCCGGATATTACGTGAACCCAACTCTTTAGCCAGCGATTTTGTAAAACCGATTAAACCGGCTTTTGCTGCGGAATAATTTGCCTGACCGGCGTTGCCCATAACACCGACTATGCTTGACATGTTGATAATACAACCGGAGCGTTGTTTTATCATTGTTTTAATAGCAGGGCTTGTCATATAAAATGCACTGCTCAGGTTTGTGTTTATAACAGCTTCCCAGTTTTCGGCGCTCATTCTCATAAACAAACCGTCGCGCGTAATGCCTGCATTATTTACAAGCACATCAAGCTTTCCGAAATCAGCAAGAACTTCTTCAACAGCTTTAGCGCATGCTTCTTTATCAGAAACATCAAATTTATAAGCTTTTGCTTTTACTCCTAAATCTTTTAATTCTCCAACTGTTTTATTAGCGGCTTCTTCATTACCTGCATAGCTCACTGCCACATCATAACCGGCTTTTGCAAGTTCAATTGCGCAAGCTTTACCTATACCCCTTGATGCACCTGTTACTAATGCTACTTTTTTATCTTCTGACATATAACTCTCCTTATTTCACAATAACCAACGAATTTAAGCTTTCTGCTGCAGCTTTTAAAGATTCTTCATCATAAACATTTAATATGTTTAAGGAAGGATTAATTTTTTTGCACAGACCGGCAAGAACTTTACCGGGGCCGATTTCTACAATTGTATCAACTCCGTCAGATACCATTTTTTCAACAGTTTGTGTCCACATAACAGATGAATAAATCTGTGCTGTCATTTTTGATTTAAATCTTATGGCACTTGTTGTAGGTTCCGCATCAACGTTTGTAAATACGGGGATTTTTGCATCTTTAATATCACAATCGTCTAAAATTTCAGAGAATTTAACACTTGCATTATTCATCAATGCGCTGTGGAAACCGCCTGATACAGGCAGAGGAATAACTCTTTTTGCGCCGGCTTCTTTTAGTGCTTCGTTTGCTTTTTCAACAGCCTCAACCTCTCCTGTTATAACAATCTGGGCAGGTGAGTTGTAATTTGCAACAGAAACTATGCCGTCAATTCTGCTGATAATATCAGCAATTTTGTCTTTATCCATACCTATAATTGCGGTCATTGCCCCTTTTGTGGCAACTGCGGCGTTATTCATTTCGGTAGCGCGTTTGTCAATCAACTTCATTGCAGTGGCAAAATCAACAACTTCTGCAGCGTAATAAGCTCCGTACTCGCCTAATGAGTGACCGGCAACATAGTCCGGTTTTACATTCGTTTTTTCTCTTAAAGCTTCAAGAGCGGCAATAGAAGTAACCAGAATTGCCGGCTGTGTGTTTATTGTCAATTTAAGTTCTTCTTCAGGCCCGTCAAAGCACAATTTTGAAATGTTTCTGCCAAGAACCTCATCAGCTTTTTCAAAAATTTCTTTTGCAGCTGAACTGCAATCATACAAAGATTTTCCCATACCTACGGACTGTGAGCCCTGACCGGGGAATACGAATGCAACTTTACCCATCTTATATATATCTCCTTAATTAATCTTGAACTAAATTATTTTTATAAAAGATTTATTTTTTTGCTGTTTTTTTATCCATATCCGCCTTTAGTTATGCAATGCCTTCTCTCAGCCTTACAATAACAGTACCCCAGGTAAGACCTGCGCCAAAACCGCTTAAGATAGCTTTGCAAGGAAGTTTGATTTTTCCTTCTTCAATTCCTTCTGCCATTGCAATAGGTATTGACGCCGCGGAGGTGTTGCCGTATTTTTGAAGATTAACGATAATTTTATCATCGCTGTAGTTTAATCTTGAAGCCATTGCCTCGATGATGCGATAATTAGCCTGATGCGGGATTAAATAATCAACATCATCAGGGGTTAAACCGGCTTTTTCCAGACAGTTGCTGATAGATTCCGGCATGGTTGTAACAACAAATTTATAAACCTCTCTGCCCTGCATAACGATTTTTTGTTTTTGAGGTTCGCAAGGCTCAACTAACGGACAGTTTTCACCGTTCATAGGCATTTTGATAAAGTCACCATCCTTGCCGTTAGAGTGCATATCCATAGCGATTATGTCGTCAACGCCGTCAACTGATTCCTTCATTACCAGCGCTCCTGCACCGTCGCCGAAAAGCACACAGCTTGTTCTGTCATACCAGTCAATGAATTTTGAGTTAGCATCAGTTGCAACTAGCAAAATATTTTTATAAATACCGGACGAAATAAAGGATTTTGCTATGTTCATTGCATAAATCATGCCGGTGCATGCAGCCGTAATATCAAACGCAGCAGCGTTATCTGCGCCGATAGCAGCTTGAATTTCGCAAGCAGTAGAAGGATAAGGATGCGCGGGAACAGAAGCAGCAGCAATGATTAAATCAATATCTTTTGCTTCCATTTTAGCTTTTTCAAGCGCATTTTGTGCAGCTTTTATACCTAAAGTTACGGCATTTTCTTCACCGGAAACCACACGGCGCTCTTTAATGCCTGTTCTTGTTGTAATCCACTCATCACTTGTATCAACGAGTTTTGTTAAATCGTCGTTTGTTATTACTGTATCGGGTACCCCGTAGCCCACGCCTGCAATCATTACAGGAATTAAATTTAATGACATACAAACCTATCCTTCGTAAAATTCTGATATTTTCTTGTTTACTTCCGATTCAACGGCTTCTTTTGCTACTCTTACCGCATTTTTGATTGCGTAAGCCATGCTTCTGCCATGAGAGATAACAGTTATACCCTTAACACCTAACAGCAGTGCCCCGCCGAATTCTTCGTAATTAACCCTTTTAAAAATTCTTTTCATTGCAGATTTTGCAAGCAGACCGATTACCATAGAGATGGGATCACGTTTAAATTCCTGCATAATCATTTTAAACAGCATTGAAGAGGCGCCTTCTATGCTTTTTAGTGCAACGTTTCCGACAAAACCGTCACAAACAACTACATCGCAATCACCAAGGAATATTTCTTTACCTTCTACATTGCCTATAAAATTTAAGCCGTCTTTGTTTTCTTCCAGCATTTTGTGCGCTGCCTGAGCTAGTTCGTTGCCTTTGCCGGCTTCTTCACCTATATTTAACACTCCTATTCTCGGGTTTTCGCTGCCCAGAACATTTTTAGAAAAAGCAGACCCCATAATGGCAAACTGGTATAACATTTCCGGAGTACAGTTGCTGTTAGCACCGGAGTCAATTAAAATAACAGGCTTTTTCATTGTAGGCAAAGTTGTAGCTATAGCAGGTCTTTCAATCCCGGGAAGTCTGCCCAGACCAAACAAGCTTGATGCCATAGCTGCGCCTGTTGAACCTGCAGCAACAACAGCCTGAGAGCTGCCTGTGGCTACAGCTTTTACAGCAACAACTATAGAAGAATCCTTTTTCTTTCTGATAGCTTGACCCGGAGCTTCGCCCATTTCAATAACTTCGGAAGCGGGAGTAATTTTAATATCAAGTTTGCTTACATCTATTCTTATTCTGCCTTTAGGGGCATTTATATTGTTAGTTCTGATGCCGTTTTGTTTAACATCATTGATGACCCTTTGTATCTCGTCTTCTTTTCCGACAAAATCAATGGCAAAACCATAATCAAATACAGCCCAAAGTGCACCTTTAACAATCTCATCAGGTGCGTGGTCACCGCCCATTGCATCAATAGCTATCCTTGTCATATAAAAATCTTCCCCCTACAAACTTCCAAACTTTTATTATAAAAACCGCTGTATAACGCTGTCACACAGCGGTTTTAAGTTTTATTATTCTTCAGAAGATTTTTCTTCTTCTGTTATTTCTTCAGCTTTAACTTCTTCAGCCGGAGCTTCAGCAGTTTCTTCTGCTTTTACTTCTTCAACCTTAGTTTCTTCGGCAACAACTTCTTCTGCTGCTTTTTTAGTCTTTTTAGCAGGAGCTTTTTTAGCTGTCTTAGCAGCTTTTTTCGGAGCTGCTGCAGCAGCGTCTTCAACAAAGCCTTCTGCTTTTCTTGAAACAACTTTGCCTTTATATTGTCCGCAAGCTGTGCAAACAGTGTGTGTTAAAACTAATTCGCCGCAGTTGGGGCAAGTAGTAGTTTCAGGTACTGTTGCTTTCCAGTTAGATCTTCTGTGTCCTTGTGCTGATGCACCTGTTCTTTTCTTTGGTACTGCCATTTCTATTTTCCTTCTTTTGTTATCTTTAAATTTTTAAATACTTCCAAACGGGGATCTGAAATTTCTTTTTTTAAATATTTTTCAATTTCAGGGCTTCCATTACAATTTATATCACAAACAGACGGATTTGGTATGTTTAATGTTAC
>CALUQS010000060.1 GCA_944322975.1 Candidatus Gastranaerophilales bacterium | reverse complement strand
TCAAAATTGCCGGTTCTATGGCTATCAAAGAAGGTTGTAAGAAAGCTAAACCTTGCATCTTAGAACCTATGATGAAAGTAGAAATTGAAGTACCTGAAGAAAACACAGGTGATATCGTTGGTGATATTGCTTCAAGAAGAGGACGTATCGAAGGTATGGAAATTATCGAAGGTACTGGAATCCAAAAAATCAGAGCAATGGTTCCTCTGGCTGAAATGTTCGGTTACGCAACAGATATCCGTTCAAAAACTCAGGGCCGCGGCACATTCTCTATGGAATTTGCTAAATACGAACAGGTTCCTGCTAACGTTGAAAAAGAAATTATCGAAAAATCCGGCGCAACAGCTTAGTTTTTTGATAAACTTTATAAACTCAAAAAAAGGCTTTCATAATTGTGAAAGCCTTTTTTCTTCCGGTTTTATAAAAAATTTTTTCCTGCTTGCTGTAGATTTCTCAAAAACAGGCAATTTTTTTATCTGAAATGTTTTTATTTATATAAGGATATTTAAGGGAAAATTATGTCGGAATACATTAACGGATTTAATAACTTAAGTTTGAATTATCTCCCTGCTTTTAACACGGGCAGTGCGTATTCATTTGACAATTCAGGGCTTTTCAATTTTTCCGGCATGACCATGCCTGATTTTTCTTCTTATTCTTCAGGCTGCGGTTTGTTCCCGATGAATATGACTAATTTTCTTATGCCTGAATTTAGTTCATTTGGCGGTTTGGACTCGTTTGGGATATCATCTGCCGGATTCAATTTTATGCAGGAGTTTTTTCAGGCGCAGCAGCAGCAAAATATGATGTCACAAATGTGGAACAATTTTATGAACCTTGTAAAAGATTATAAAATGCCGCAGATAGATTTTACAAATTTCCTGAAACCGTCAGGCAGTGTAAATTCCGGCTATGGAAACTATAATCAAAAAGCAACGGATCTGTATAAAGGCACGGCTGAGGATTTGAACAAAAATCTTAAAGGGGTAATGAAAGGCAAAGGCGAAAAACTCTTAGAATTGCAGAATAAATACGGAATCAGCGCAGCTTTGCTTGCTGCTATAGTTAACAACGAAAGTGCCCATGGTACAAGTGATGCAGCTGTTAATCTAAACAATGTCGCAGGTATAATGAGTGCAAAAAGTAATTATATGCAACTTGCAAAATTCGACAGTGTAGACGACTGTTTAGAGGCGCTTGCTAAAAATCTTAAGAATAATTATGTGGATGAAGGGCTTGTCACAATATCGCAGATATATGAAAAATACTGTCCTATAGGCGCATCTAATGATCCGAAAGGCATGAACGGAGGCTGGGGAAAAACAGTAGCAAGCCTGATGGATGATTATAACAATCTTGCATAAATTGTGTTTGTTTTGCAGGCATATTCCTCATAAACGCTAAGCAAACCATACTCCAAAACCAAACGGCATAAAAGTGTTAACCTTTGTGTGCAATTGTTCAGTGTCAAAAAGTTCTGTAAAATATAGCAATGAAACAAAAAGTGGTAATAATAGGCGGCGGTGCGGCTGGTCCTAAAATTGCAGCAAAATTACTGCGGACAAAAGACTTTGACTGCACAATTGATTTATACACGGATGAAAATATTATATCCTATTCTGCGTGCGGTTTGCCGTATTATATAGAAGGTATTATACCGGATTCGGAAAAGTTAATAGTAAGGCGTCCTCAACAATTTGAAGAACAGGGTGCAAATATTCATCTTAACCAAAAGTGTATAAAAATTATTCCTGATGAACACAGAATAATTGTACAGGACACAAAAACCAAAGAGACTAAAGAGGTTCAATACGATAAACTTGCGATAACAACAGGTGCAAGACCTATTATTCCATCAATTGAGAATATAGAATTAAAAAATATTTTCACTGTGCGAACAATTCAAGACGGTATAAATATCAGAAAACAAATGCTGAATTCCAAAAAAGCAGTGATATTAGGCGGCGGCTATATAGGCATTGAACTTTTAGAAGCCTTTTATTCTAATAATGTACATACTGTTATGATAGAGCGTCAAAATAATATACTGTCAATATTTGACCCTGAAATCAGCAGTATGATTGCACAACAAATTACCGATATGGGTGAAGGCCGTATTGAAATAATTACTGCTGACGCAATAACAGCTTTTGAAGGCAACGAAAAAGTAGAAAGAGTCATAACAAAAAACGGCAGAGTAATTGAAACAGATATGGTTGTTGTGGCGGCAGGGATAAGACCCAATACGGAAATAGCAGCGGATGCCGGTATAGAACTCGGTGTAAGTAATGCAATAAGAATAAATAACCGTATGCAAACATCAAAAAAAGATATATACGCAGCCGGTGACTGCACGGAAAATTTTCATCTTGTATCAAGAAATTACACCTGGATTCCGCTTGGTTCGACCGCAAATAAGCAGGGACGCTGCGCCGCAATAAATATATCAGGCAAATATGATGCTTTTCCGGGTGTGCTTGGTTCGGCTGTAACAAGATTTTCTAAACTATCAATTTCCTTGACCGGTCTTAGTGAGACAGAAGCTAAAAAATTTGGTTTTGATGTAATAACTTCTACAATGACCAAAAAGGATAAAGCCGGTTATATGCCTAATGCAGAAGATATAACCTTAAAACTTGTTGTGGATAGAAGACTTAAAAAAATATTAGGGGCGCAGGCTTTTGGCGGAGGTGATGCTGATAAAAGAGTAAATACGGTTGCCTCTGCTATCCTTGCCCAACAAACATTAGATGAGTTTTTGCATCTTGATATGACTTATGCACCGCCTTTTTCTACCGCAGTTGACCCGCTTTTATCCGCTGCGTTAATCATTAATAATAAAATGTATATGTAAAATGAGTTTTAATCTGTTTTTTGTGTCTCTGCGGTGGCTGATTTTTGTTTGTAAAGTTTTTCAATTGCGTTTTCCATATCCTGCTGATTAATTTTAAAGTTTTTCAAATCTTCTTCACACACCGTACGGTTGCGCATTTTGTCGTAAATACCCAGCCGCTCCATAGCAAATGAATGTGCAATATAAAAAGATTCCGCAATATCAGAGCCGTTAAAATGTTTTTCAAACATTTTTTGACATAATGAGTCTTTGTCTATGTCATTATCAAATGGTTTGTCTTTTTGATGTATGTCATAAATCTGTTTTGTGCCTGAAAAATCAGGTGCTTTTACCTCGAGAGTTAGACCGAATCTTCCGCTGCTAATCAGTGCTGTATCCAGCAAATCTGCCTTGTTTGTTGCGGCAATGACAAACACTTTGTCATCAGTTTTTTCAAGGTCGCTCATAAGTGTTAATAATTGATTTACTATGTCGTCTTTATATCTTGCAGAATCGCTTACACCCCCTCTGCTGCGCGCAATTGCATCGATTTCATCAATAAAGATAATTGTCGGTTGGTTTTCTATCGCCTGTTTAAAAAGATTACGCCAGTTTTCTTCTGTTTTTCCGACATGAGCGTGAGTAAGGTCATTTGCGCCAAGTTTTATATAATTAACCCCGAGTTCATTGGCAAGAGCAAGTGCCAGCATTGTTTTTCCGCATCTTGGCGGTCCGTAGAGCAAAATTCCCTTGTTGACACGGAAATTTTTGTAAAAATCCGGATATAAAACAGGAAATATAACATTTTTTTCAAGCTCTTTTATATTTGCGTCCTGTGCCCCTATGTCGGCAAAGGTTATTTTTTTTATTTGAGACGTTTTTTTGTCTGTATTTCGTTGGAGAGAAGAAAGCCTCGTTGTATTGTATTGTTTTATCTCTTTTTCAGTGCTTAGATAGCTGTATTTTTCTACTTCTCTTTCAAAAACAAACCGCAGGCTGGTGTTATAAAAATTGGTTTTTATAACAGATTCATTTTTATAAGGCCCGAAAGATATGTATTTATGGTCGTTTAGTTCTTCGGGCTCATCAGCAGTTTTAACGTATTTGTAGTTTATATTTTTGTCTGTAGAATCCGGCTCTTTATCGAAAATTTTTATTGTTTCAAGCGGGTAAAGTTTAAAAATTTTATATTTTCTGGCGTTTTGGTCTTTAAAAACGGCAAAAGAGCCTTTGTTCATAGTGTTTTGTACAAAATAAATGTTTTCCATGGGAAATTTAATATTTTGTATTTGTCCGGCTAAAAGATTTTTTGCATTTTCAAAATCATTGGCAAATATAACTATACTTTTTGTATCAAGATTTTGTATAGCAGCATTCAATTTTTCTTCCGGTGAAGATTTTTTGTTTTTATCATAACCAAACAGACCGTGAAAACAAATGTTGTTTGACGATATAATATTTTGAGTATTCAAAAAAGTACCGGTATTGTTTACAGCAACCTGTGACGAATCTTCAACAACAGGTATATGATTGGCAAAATGTTTTGAAAATTTGTTATGTGATTGTATTGCCGGAATTTTCATACTGTATAAATTATATCAAAAATACAAAAGATTTTGCCCGTCCCTGATTGATTATGTGAAATAAATAGTGCTTTTTTTCTTAAAAATGGTATGATTATAGATACCGGTATACAGTCACGGTATAGTGCTTGTAATGTTAAAGTGAAGTCTTTAATCCCTGCTTTGTTATGCTAAAAACTAAAGCGCGAAGCTAAAAGACAACACCGGAATAGTTAAAGTTGAGATAAAGAAACAGAAGGGAAAAAAACAAAAAAATGACTAAAATTGATGAAAAATGCGTCAATGCTATACGTATTCTTTCAGCAGACGCAATCCAAAAAGCGAATTCAGGACACCCGGGTTTACCGTTAGGCGCAGCAGCTGCTGCTTATACGCTTTTTAAAGGATATCTCAACTTTAGCTTTAACAACCCTTACTGGTATAACCGGGACCGATTTATTCTTTCTGCCGGACACGGCTCGGCTCTTTTGTATTCTTTGCTGCATTTGTTTAACTGCGGTTTGGATATTGAAGATATAAAAAATTTCAGACAGTTTGGCTCAAAAACCCCGGGGCATCCGGAATACGGACATACCCCGTTTGTTGAAGCCACAACAGGACCTTTAGGCGCCGGCATGGGGATGGCTGTTGGTATGGCTATGGCAGAGGCGCATATGGCATCGGTTTTTAACAAACCGGATTATCCTGTAGTCGACCATTACACCTATGTTTTTGGCGGTGACGGTTGTCTTATGGAAGGGATTTCTTCAGAAGCTTTTTCGCTTGCGGGAAATTTAAAACTTAACAAACTGATTGTTATTTACGACAGCAACAAAATAACAATTGAAGGTGATACTGATATTACGTTTAGCGAGGATGTTGAAAAACGTATGCAGGCCTTCGGGTTCCAGACAATTACGGTGGAAGACGGCAATGATACAGAGGCAATATGCCTCGCAATTGAACAGGCTAAAGCAGAAAAAACAAAACCCTCGTTTATCACTGTTAAAACGCAGATAGGTTACGGTTGTCCTGCAAAACAGGGCAAAGCCTCTTCTCACGGGGAACCTCTCGGCGTTGATAATGTTGCAGCGTTGAGAAAAACTTTAGGCTGGGAAAGCGAAGAACCCTTCTTTGTTCCACGGGAGGTTTATGACCACTGTTTACAGATTTCAAAAGAAAAATCTAAAAAAGAAGAACAGTGGAACAAAATGTTTTTGGAATACTGTGAAAAATATCCTGAAATGAAAGCGCTGTGGGATAAATATCACGCTGATATTGACGAAAAAGAACTTTTAGGTAACGAAGAATTCTGGCTTTGTACAGATAAACAAGAAGCTACAAGAAGCACCTCCGGAACGGTTATCAACAGGGTAAAAGACCTTATACCGAACCTTATAGGCGGCAGTGCCGACCTCGGTCCGTCTAATAAAACTTATATTAAAGACGGAGGAGAATTCAGTGCACAAAATTATTCGGGGCGAAATATACACTACGGTGTAAGAGAACAGGCGATGACAGCTATTGCCAACGGTATTGCTTTGTATGGCGGAATAAAAAACTATGTTGCGACATTTTTTGTTTTCAGTGATTATATGAAACCAATGATGCGTCTTTCTTCTCTGATGGAACTGCCGGTTACATATGTGTTCACACACGACAGTATCGGTGTCGGAGAAGACGGCCCTACACATCAGCCTGTAGAGCACCTTTCTATGCTGAGAGCTATTCCTAATATGATTGTATTTCGCCCTGCGGATGCAAAAGAGACAATTGCCGGCTGGTATATTGCTTTAACCAGCAAAAAAACTCCGGTGGCTCTTGTGTTGACCAGACAAAATATAAATCAGTGCAAATATTCTTCAAAAGATGCTTTAAAAGGTGCATATATAATTGCAAAAGAAACCAAAAACAAACCCGCCGGAATTATAATAGCAACAGGTTCCGAGGTTGAACTCGCAATAAATGCGCGTGAAGAGCTGTTAAAACAGGGTATTGACGTGCGTGTTGTAAGTATGCCTTCTATGGAACTGTTTGAGGCGCAAAGCGATGAATATAAAAAGTCGGTTTTGCCTGACGATATAACAAAAAGAATAGTTGTTGAGGCAGGTACGGAATTTGGCTGGGGCAAATACGTAGGATTAGAGGGTAAATCTGTAACTATGAATACCTTTGGTGCTTCTGCTCCTGCAAAAGTTTTGTTTGAAAAATTCGGTTTCAGCGTTGAAAATGTTGTTAATACAATGAAATCAATATTATAAACGACTAAAAAGTTCTGTTTTAAACAAGACGCATACCGTGTAAGCAGTATGCGTCTTTTATTCAAAATTTTTGCGCCCGCGTGTTCAGCATACAACAGCGGCAACAGTTGATATTATTTTTTTTGAGGTTTTAACTTTTCATCAAATATTTTTTGTAAATCGCTGATAAGTTCATCTATTTGTTTAACAAGGTCATCAGCCTCTGCGAATATTCTCTGACGTTTTGTTTTAAACATATTATACTGTTCTTTAAAACCATCTATGTCGCAATTTTGAATATTTTCAGCGCTTTCAGAAAATTTGTGCATAAGCTTTCTTAGTTTTGAGGTAGAAATTAAAGAGGTGTCACCGGCTTTTGGAATACACTCCTCAAGTGTTGGTTTTGCATATTTTTGTGTAACTCCTTCTAAGTCAAGAGCTGTCTTTAATATCATTTGTTGTAATTCATACGTATAGTTAGAATTGGATTGAGACTCTTCTTTAACCGTATTGAAGGTTTTTAACATTGTTTCATCCGGTTGCAAATAATTTGTTTTATCCTTAATCTTGTTAAGTGCTTGATATTGCGTTCTTAAATTGTCTAAAATTTCCTGCGCATCCGCAAAAAATTTGTTTATAATATCAGCATTTTCTTGTTTTGCCTGCATATTCAGACTCATTAAATTGACAATCTGTTCTTTAAAAGTCGTTTTTAATGCTTTAATTTGTTTATTTTGCAGGTATTTATATCGGCCTGTTGCTCCCAGTATAGAAAGCAGGACTATGCCCGAAACAGTTCCTGTTATGATTTTTGTATTTTTATTTTTATCAGTCTTTGAGTTTGAAATTTTGTTGTCAGTTTTAATATCTGTTTGTGTATTATTCTTTGCGTCAGCCTTTACCTCAGTTTGTTGTGTGTTATTTAACGCAGAATTTGAGGATAAAGCGGCTGTTGAAACCGGCAAAATAATTTTACTCATAAAAAGCTCTCCTGTTTTTTGTATTAAAAAACAAATAAGAGATTTTTTGTTATTAAAATTGGGGTTTCTTTACAATATTTTATATTGTTTGGCTATATGATAATAAAAAAAAACCTGAGGTTTTATCTCAGGCAAAACTAGACTAATAGGGAAAACTCCATAAATCTCCAATATTTGTACACAAACGGTACTTTGTAGATTAAAACTATTTTAAATGCATCATAGCTTTATTCGTAACTGCTATCATTTGCATTGTTTTCCAGAAATCTTCCGGATCAAGCGTTGAACGGTTCTCAAGATTTACTGTCATTTTTTCAGCGTACATTTTGGCAAGCTTTTTATCTATTGCGTTATTTGGACAC
Organism: Candidatus Gastranaerophilales bacterium; assembly: GCA_944322975.1. Classification (GTDB taxonomy): domain Bacteria; phylum Cyanobacteriota; class Vampirovibrionia; order Gastranaerophilales; family Gastranaerophilaceae; genus Limenecus. Next base: position 11,389 of record CALUQS010000060.1, on the reverse strand, counting down.
AAAGCCATATCTTGTAACCTCGTTTCAGTCTTACTTACTTTTTCTTATCCTTAATTATTTTGGATTTTACTTACATATATATAAAGTATATAAATAGTATTGAATTTCATTTTTTGTTTGATTCGTTACATTTGTTAACATGAAAAATATCGCATTATTATGTTGTATAATAATGCGATAAAAATATTCATATAACAGCATTTATTCTATAGAACAAGTGTTTATCCGCAATTTGCTGTTTTTTATAATACAAAATTTATTTTACACAGGCTTTTAAATACTCATCAATCGCTTTTGCAGCGCGTTTTCCTGCACCCATTGCATTGATTGCGTTAGATTCGCCAGTCGGTGCAACATCGCCGCCGGCATATACTCCGGGTATTGAGGTCTCGCCTGTTTCCTGATTTACAATGATGTAGCCTTTGTTGTTTGTTTCAAGGTCTAAACCTTCTTTTTGTGCGGATTTTTGTATAATAGGATTTGGTCCGGTTCCAAGCGCAACAATGACTGCATCAAGTTCCATTGTAATTGATTCGCCTGTTGGAACAGGTCTTCTTCTGCCTGAGGCATCAGGTTCACCGAGTTCCATGATATCAAATTTCATTGCTTTAACATATCCGTCTTCGCCGATAATTTCAGCAGGAGCATGTAAAAATTTGAAAACAACACCCTCTTCTTTTGCGTGTCTGATTTCTTCAAGACGTGCAGGCAGTTCGGCTTCGGTTCTTCTATAAGCAATGTATACTTCTTTATAACCGACTCTTACAGCTGTTCTTGCTGCGTCCATTGCAACATTTCCGCCGCCTATTACCGCTACTTTTTCGCCGACTTTAAGCGGTGTCGGTGTAGTTTCTTCATTTGCATGCATCAAGTTTACACGGGTTAAAAACTCGTTTGCACTGTATACTCCGTTAAGGTTTTCTCCGGGGATATGCATCATTTTGGGTAACCCAGCGCCCGAGCATAAAAAGATTGCATCATAACCGTCGTCTTTAAGCTGGTTTATGGTTATTGATTTGCCGACGATTACGTTTTTTTCAAACTTTACACCTATGCTTTTCAGTCCGTTAAGTTCTCTGTCAAGTACGGTTCTCGGGAGTCTGAAAGGAGGAATTCCGTATCTTAAAACACCGCCGAATTCATGTAATGCTTCGAATACTGTTACATCATAACCGGCTTTTCTTAAGTCAGCAGCTGCTGTAATTCCTGCGCATCCGGAGCCGACAATTGCAACTTTTTTGCCGTTGTCTTTAATTGCTCCGACTTTGGCGTTGGTTTTGTCGCCGACATATCTTTCTAAAGCGCCTATTGCAACAGGTTTGCCTTTGATTCCTAAAATACAATTGCCTTCGCATTGACGTTCCTGAGGACATACACGTCCGCAGACAGAAGGCAGCATACTTGTTTCTCTGATTATATCACCGGCTTTGTCGATATTACCTTCTTTAACAGCTGCAATAAAATCAGGTATATGTATATTTACGGGGCAGCCCTGTACGCATTTTGCATTTTTGCAGTGCAGACATCTGGAAGCCTCTGTTGCAGCCTGTTCATCAGTAAAGTTACTTTCTACAGCATCAAAATTTGTTCTTCTGATTTGTGGATCTTGTTCCACCGGGTGTTGTCTTTCGACTTTTTCCATATTAAAATTCTCCGTTTGTTCTCCCTTACTGTTTAAAATTATAATATAAAATATGTTTTTTGTTTAGAATTTGTTAGCGCTCAATTTTGCAGCGCCATAACTGTTTTTGTCTGCAGCAGGGGTTATAACTGCAGAACAAAAATAAGCAGGATTTATGGAAAATAATTAATCTAATGTTTGCACTAATTCTTTTACTTCTTTGCGTTTAATTTTTCTGGTTGTAGTTTTGGGCAGAGGCTCTTTCCTTACAATAATATTTACGGGTCTTTTGTAAGGTGCAAGCCTTGAGGATAGATTTTTGACCTCCTGTCTTGCTATTGTCTGCAATTCTTTATCAGAAAACATTGATTGGAGATTATCTGACGGAACAACAACAGCGACAATTTCTTCTGTTCCTTCTTTTGAGCCTGTTTTTTTAGACGTGCCAAATACGCACACTTCGGAAAATTTATCACTTTTTTCAAGCACTGATTCTACTTCTTCCGGAAAAACTTTTTTGCCGCCGGATAGCACAATCATATTTTTTATTCTGCCGGTGATATGAATATGACCGTCTTTATCTATACAGGCAATGTCCCCGCTATGCAGCCATCCGTCAGCAGTAAAAACAGAGTCTGTGAGTTGTGGTTTTTTATAATATCCTTTCATTACAGAAGCTCCTTTTAACAACAGCTCGCCTGTTTCCGGAGCTATTTTAGCCTGCACGCTGTTTAGCGGTCTGCCAACAGATGCTATGTCTTTACATTTGTCATAATTTACACTAACAACAGGGCTTGTTTCTGTGAGGCCGTAACCCTGAAAGATTCTTATTCCTATTCGTTCAAAAAATTCGCCGACAGAAACGTCCAGAGGGGCTCCGCCGGATATACAGCCGTAAAACTTACCTCCGAATTTTTTATGTATTTTATAAAACATCAATTTTCTTATTGTGTATGACGGGATAAATTTTGTTGATGCATACATCAGCTTAAACAAAAATTGAGTATGTTTCGGCGATGATTTTATTTCTGTTTCTATGCCTGTTTTTAATAGTTTTAAAAAAGCTGGTACAACAATCATAAAATTAATATTTTTTTCCTGCATTATTGAGAGTATGTCTTTGGGCTTAAGACTCTTTGTGTAATATATAGAAAGTCCCCAGCTTAAAATCATTGAAAACCCGACAGTGAGTTCAAAAAGATGATTCATAGGCAGTATTGACAATAAAGATGTGATTTTTTTGTTGCCAAAAAACTTTCTGTACAAGTCAGACAGGTCATTTAACTGTGTCAGCATGTTGTTAAAAGATATTTCAACTCCCTTTGGGTCGCCGGTTGTTCCTGAGGTATAAATTATTAATGCGGTTGATTTAGAACTTCTCTGTCTCCATTTTGTTTCATAAACCTCAGGCATTTTGTTTACACATATAACATCATCATCTTCAACATCATCCAGACAAATAATATATTTTAAGGATTCAACAACTTTTGACAGTTCTTTTGCGGTATCAAGAAATTGTGATGAAACAATAATTACTGTGGGCGTACAATCATCTAATATTGATTTTAGCTCATATTTTGTCAATTTTATGTCCAGAGGTACTGTGATGGTGCCGGCAAGTATTGACGCAAAAACTCCGGCGCCGAATTCCGGACGCGATTCCGATAAAATAGCCAGCCTTTCTCCTCTGGTTACACCTGTTTGGTTTATCAAACAGCAGGCAATTTTTCTTGATAACAAGCCGGTTTCTTTGTACGTAAACTCTCTCCAGCCCCGGGAATCCTTTATCCCCAGTGCTATACGATTTTCATAATCCCGGGTTTTATTTTGCAGAAAAAGTAAAATATTTTTGTATATTTTTTCATTTTTTTGTGATTTTCCTGTGTTTACAGGCGTTGAAGTGTTCTTAAATACGCCAAATTTATCTGTTTCCATTTAATTTCCCCGATGTAAGACTAAAAGATGCATTACAATTTATTATAAATTATTATTAAAGCTTTTTCCAATATGTTTATCTGTGTAACAATATTGATATAAAATAACCGCGCACCTGCTAAACGCTATTTTGCCGGAATTTCTATAATAAATTCCGTCCCTTTATCTTTTTGTGATTCAAAATAAATTTTGCCGTTGTGTTTTTCGACAATTTTTTGAGATATTGCCAGCCCCAGACCAGTTCCGATTTTTTTTGTTGTAGTACCAGCGCTGAAAAGTTTATCTTTTATGCTGTCAGCTACGCCGGAGCCCGTGTCTTTGATTTTTACAAACAAAATATTGTCTTTAAATCCGGTTGTTATTGTTATGCTTCCGTTATCTTTTATGCTCTGGCAGGCGTTGATGAGTATGTTCATAAAAACCTGATTAAGCATGTTAGGGTAGCATTTTATTTGTGGAATTGTTCCGTAGTTTTTTATGATTTTTATTCTGTTTTTTGTTTCGTGTTTAATAAGTTCAAGCGTCAAGTCGAGTTCGTTATTTATATCTGCTGATTGCAGCTGTGATTCATCTAGTCTGACAAAGCGTTTGAGACTTTGTACTATAGCGCTTATGCGCTTAATTGCCTCTTTATCTATTTTGTTAATATTTTTGAGGTTTTCTATAACCATTTTGTTGTCACAAGAGTCTGAAAGTTTTGAAAGCATTTTGTTTAGAATGTCGTTGTTTGCATTTATAGACCCGAGAGGAGTATTAATTTCGTGGGCTACACCGGCAACCAGTTGACCTAAAGACGCCATTTTTTCTGAATTTATAAGTTGTAATTGGGTTTCTTTTAGTTCTTTTAGTGTGTTTTCAAGAGTTTCATTTTTTTGTTTTATTTCTAAAAACAAAGACGCCTGAACAATTGAAGAAGCAAGCTGGGTGGCGATTGATTGCAGCACGTCATTTTGAGATTCGTCAAAGTATTTTTGATTTGTATAGATTATCAAAATACCAAGAATCTCATGCATTCGATAAACAGGCACGATAATTCTTGTTACAGGTGTATTATAGGCTATGTCGCTGTTTATGTATTCTTTTATGCAGGAATTAACACGTATTGATTTTGATTTGATAAAATTTTGAGTTTCTGCTGAAAACTCAACACTTTGCCCGATAACAGAAGTAAATTTTTCCGGATAAACAGAATCTATGAAATAAGTATTGCTTTTTAACTCAACATAATAAACTTTGATTGCGCCAAACAGGTTAAACAGCTCTTTTAGTGTGGATTTTATTATTTTGTTTATATCCATTGACTCTCTTATCACGTTAGCGACCCTGTGCATAAGAGCAAGCTTGACTGCCTGAGTCTGGGCTTTTTGCTGCAAGTTTGCGTATTGTTTGTTTTCTTCTGCCAGATTTAAATACTGCTGGCGTATAAAGGTATACCTTTTTTCTGTTTCTTCATACAAAATATCATTTGTTATATTTTTAAAGGCAAGAATTTTGTGTTCTCCGTCATTAAAAGATGATATTTGAAAATAAAGAATCTGTTCTTTTGTTTTCTGGTATGATGCAAGAGCGCTAAAGCTTTCTTTTGAATGTATTGCAAAATTTAGCGGTGTTGCCTCCAGCAAATTATCAGAATCTAGAATACAAACATCAAAAGAAAAACAGTTGGAAAATTTTTCTAAATTTTTAATATTTCCAAAAGTTTTTGTGAATACAACATTTTTAAATACAATTTTTTGTTTGGAGTCCAAAATTAAAATTGCAGAAAAAAAGTTATTGTAAATGCTAAAATTATTGAATGGCATAATTTTATATTAACACTTTATTGAAGAATCCAAAAATGTATAATGTAGGAAACAACAATCCCTAAAATTGCGCCCATAAAGACTTCAAACGGAGTGTGACCCAAAAGTTCCTTGAGTTTTTCTCCTGCAGCAGACGGACGGTGTGCGTAGAACTCCTCCATTACCCGGTTCATTGTAGCTGCAATTTTTCCGGCAGAGCGTCTTATCCCCGCGGCATCGTACATTACAACAAAAGCGTACCCGAGAGCTACAGCAAAGATTACGGAATTTAAACCTTCACAGTAACCCACTGTCATAGAAAGAGCTATTACGCCGGCGCTGTGGGAGCTTGGCATGCCGCCTGTTGTTGTAAATATTTTAAAATTGACTTTTTTATGCACAATTACAAAATATATGAACTTTAATACCTGTGCAATAAATGCGGCAATAAAGCCGTTGCCTAAAACCTCTATCGCTGTGCCCATCTGGTACATTAGCAAACCCTTTCCGCAATGCTTTTTACAATCCCCGTCAAAATTTCTGACTCTATATTGTTCTCTTTTAATATATCACAAGCACTGCAGCAAAGTGAAGATACTTCTTTTTTTGCCTCATCAAGTCCGTAAAGACTTACGTATGTTGCTTTTTCTTCTAAAATGTCTTTGCCCGGAGTTTTGCCAAGTTCCTCAAGAGTTGAAGTTACATCTAAAATATCGTCCATAATTTGAAAAGCCAGACCAAGTTTTTCTGCAAATAAAGTAAGTGCATCAATAGTTTTTTCGCCGGCTCCTGCAAGGATTGCGCCTGTTCTCATTGATAGTTTAAACAGTGCTGCTGTTTTGTTTTCATGGATAAAAGTCAGGGTTTGTTTGTCAATTTGTTTGCCTTCTGAATCTATGTCAACAACCTGTCCGGCAATAAGTTTTTCTGCCCCTGCACTGACTAAAAATTCTTCAAGCACTTTTAAAACAGTCTGCGGCGTAACAGACTCCGGGGTTTTTTGGATAATAATCTGAGGCGCAAAAGATAACAGCGCATCTCCGGCAAGAACAGCCGTGGATTCACTAAATTTTTTGTGGTTTGTGAGCTTTCCTCTTCTGTAGTCATCGTTATCCATACAGGGCAAATCATCGTGTATAAGGCTCTGTGTATGCAGCATTTCAATTGCGCAAGCTGTTGGAATCGCCTGTTCGTAGCTGCCGGATAATACTTTGCAGGTTTCAAGACAAAGCATAGGTCTTAATCTTTTTCCGCCTGCTAAAAGTGAATACCTCATTGATTCCCATATTTCTTGCGGATATTTTACCGGCAAAAATTCATCCAGTTTTTGTTCTATGAGTTTTATATAGTTTTCGCACTGTTGTTTGGCTGTTTGTTGCATTATTCGTGTATTTCCTTGTCTATATCCTGAGTTGTTTTGCGTCTTGAAAGCTGTCGTTTTTTGCTGCTTATTTTGGTGATTTCTTTGTTGTGTACTATTTTTGAGCGGGTTTCCGTTTTTTTGCCGCTGTATGTTACCTGTTTTTTATACTCTTTAGCTTCTTTTACAAATTGAAGATAGCTTTGATATCTCGTGTTGTCTACCAGATTTTTGTGTTCAAGTATGCTGCAGCCTGTTTCTGTTTCGTGCAGGCAATCTGAAAATTTACAGGCACCGTAATCTTTTTGTATTTGCATAATTTCTCTAAACAGCAGTCCTACATCAGCCGGCATCAAAAAATCAAATTTAAGCTGGCTAAAACCGGGTGTATCAACTATTTTAGATTTTTTGTCTATTGGGATAATTTCGCAATGTCTGGTTGTGTGGGTGCCTCTCTCTGATTTTTGTGACACCTGTTTTGTTTTTAGATTTAATCCCGGGCATATCGCGTTAATTAATGACGATTTTCCAACCCCCGAGGAGCCGCATAAAACCGTAATTTTGTTTTTTAAATGTTCTCTAAACTCATCTATACCGTTGCCGTCAATTGCTGAGGTAAATAGCAGGGTGTAGTTAAGAGGTGTATAAATATTTTTTATTTTTTCAATAATTTCTTCTTCGCCCTCAAGGTCGTTTTTATTAAAACACAGTATCGGATTGAGTTTATAGTATTCACAAAAACAAAGGTACCTGTTGAGTTGTTCAAAATCTATATCCGGCTCTTTTATCGCACAAACAATGATTACCTGATTGATATTTGCTACTTTAGGTCTGGGAATATAGTTTTCTCTTGGTAAAACTTTTGCTACAAAAGCCTGTTTAGAATTTTCGTTTATTTGTTCAAGTTCAACAAAATCACCTGTTACAATCGAGTCTTTTCTTTTTTTTAAAACATCACGAATTTTACACTCATACTCGCCGTTTTGGGTGTGGACATAATAAAAATCCGAATGTATTTTAAAAATTTGCCCCTTCATTCTATTGATTATAGACCAATTGAATTTTGTCGTAAATAAAATATTAATCTTGTTTTTTCTTTTAGTGCTATACTTGTTTTGTAAATAAAAAGTTTACATGTTTCTACCGGTTTTAACCTATAGCAGCTGTAACATATTTTATCTCTGAAGCGGCATCGTCTAGGGGTCAGGATAGCAGATTCTCATTCTGTTGACACGGGTTCAAATCCCGTTGCCGCCGGATATTAAAAAATAAGACTTAAAGCAGCAGGGGATTTTCACGACAAATTTACATATGTAAATTTGCGGTTCAACCTCTCGCAAAACGTGACATTTAGTCACCTTTTGCTCGGCAGAGTCGTTGCCGCCGGATATTAAAAAATAAGACTTAAAGCAGCAGGGGATTTTCACGACAAATTTACATACGTAAATTTGCGGTTCAACCTCTCGCAAAACGTGACATTTAGTATCGTAGGGTGGGCAAAGCACGTCCAAAACAGCAGGCGTGCCCACCAAATATTGATAAGACAAAGAAGATAAAATTATTCTCCCTCTCTTGCTTAGTCGTATTATTCAAACGTTAGAACCTGAAATAAATAAACGGATTGTAGGTAGAAGCTGCAATGGTTGCCGAGGATAAAAGGAATAAAAATAACAGCCAGATGTTAATAAGACCGTATAAAAATTTGTTTTCTTTCTTAACATTAAGAATGTTTTTAAATACAGGTATAGAGCATACAAGCGCGGCAATAAGCATAATAACCTCATAAGTATCAATATAATAAGGCAAAGCATAAGAAATATCGTGTATGTGGACAAGTCCGAACATGTTTTTGATATATTTAAACGCATAGCCTAAATCATCAGACCTGAATAAAACCCAGCCAAGTACAAAAACAAAAATAGCGTAAATGTGTTTTGAAAAATTAATCCAAAAACCTTTAGCCTCTTTGTTCCATCCGGTGATTTTTTCTAAAATAATAAACAATCCGTTCCAGGCACCCCATACAACAAAAGTCCAGCTGGCTCCATGCCACAGACCGGTTAACAGAAAAACTACCCCGAGATTAAAACAGGTTCTTTTTAAAGAACATCTGCTGCCGCCAAGCGGGATATAAAGATACTCCTTAAACCATGTTGATAAAGAAATATGCCATCTTCTCCAGAATTCGGTAATAGATTTAGATATGTAAGGATAATTAAAGTTTTCCATAAACTTAAATCCGAATATTGCCCCCAAACCTATTGCCATATCAGAATAACCTGAAAAGTCAAAAAATAACTGGAAAGAATAAGAAACAGCACCAAGCCAAGCCACAAGCGGAGTAATGGTATCAGGTGCTTGAATAAATATTTTGTCGGCAATTGCCCCTAAAGTGTTTGCAATAAGCATTTTTTTAGACAACCCGATGATAAATCTTTTTACGCCGTATTGAACTTTGTCAAAGTTAACCTCGCGAGAATCGATTTGCTCAGCAATATCATGATATTTTACAATAGGGCCTGCAATTAATTGAGGGAAAAGGCAGATGTACAAAGCTAACTTGTAAAAATCTCTTTGAGCTTTGCAATCACCTCTGTAAACATCAATAAGATAAGACATAGCCTGAAAAGTGTAAAAAGAGATACCAAGAGGCAAAATAACCTCAACAAGCTTAATATCGGCAGAGAATAAATGATTAATGTTATCAATAACAAAGTTAAAGTATTTAAAATAAGCAAGAAAGCCTAAATTAACAATAACAGTTAAAATCAAAGAAAGTTTTTTGTGCTTTTCCCATTTTTCAACAGCTATAGCGCCAAGATAGTTGACAATGATAGTCAAAAACATAATGGCTAAATATCTCGGCTCGCCCCAGGCGTAAAACAAAATGCTTGCGGCTAAGAGAATGCCGTTATGCAGCTCTTTTTTAGAGCAAAGGTAAATCAAGCACACAATCGGCAAAAACATATATACAAATGTCATTGATGAAAACAGCATTTAGTTTACTCCTTATTTGCAAATTGATTAAGTGCACCTGTCCCTGAACGACTAAAAATCACAACCAAAATGTCTGGTTTAAACTCAATAATTTTATTTTCAAATCTTTTTAGTTTTATACTTTCTCCGTAAGGCAAAATCGGAGAATGTGTATAGATTCTGAGAGTTTTTGAAAAACTGTAAGGGAAAAATTCTGAAAGATTATCTCCGAAAGAATCTCCGAATAAAACTGCTCGAGGTGCTTTTATATCGTATTGATAAATTTTATAAAAAAAGTCTTTCTTATGTTTGATATCTGAGTTTTGTTCGATAATTTTAAGTTTATTAAAACGTTTATGCTTGTAGTACAAATAGTTTTTATTTAAAACACTCTGATCGTGCAAATTCAGCATAGAAACATATGTCCTACCATTGAAAAAATATCGTCCAAATTCAGAGCGAATTTTATTGTTTTTGAATATATTAAAGTCTTTTTCTCTATTTATATAAATCATTGGATAATCTTTTTTTATTTCGTTCATAATTAGCTGATATCCTAAGTATGCACCATAATCTGTCCAATGGTGGTCAGTTTTAAAATAAAATAAATCTTTTGAAGAACTTTTGTTGTTTCTAAATATTTGGTAAGTATTTATTAATTTAATATTTTCTTTTTCATAAATATATTTTTTTATTTTTAAATAATTTTCATATTCGTTATTTTTTAATTTACAGGGATACTTTTCTTCTGTATAAACAATTTCCTTATCTGGTGCCAATAAGATATAGAGTTTTATATTGTTATTTCTACAAAAAAGCACCAACTTATGTATACTATATTCATATTTTTTAAGATCATCTAAAGTAAATTTGTCTTCTTTATTTTTGGTTTGTAAAAACATCCATTTGTTATTTTTATTGATGTAGGCCCCTTGTCTTTCGTAATAATTTTTTACTAAGTAATATTTGACATCAAAGAATAATCGTACTATTGCAGTTCTTGTATAGAATCTGTCATTAAACCATTTTTCAAAATCATTGCCGTAGTCAAAGTTTATCATTTTATCTTTTATAAAAGGCTCGTATTTTGCCAGTGTTCTGTTTTCTTTCTCTGATGTCTCACTTTGTGTATCAATATGACTCATGGGGATAAACAGCAGAATAAAAAATATAAAAAGAAAGACAATATCCATTCTTGAGGCATTGTTTAAAGTCTTAAAGTCCGCAAGATAAGAGGTGAGCTTGTAAGATAATAAAAAGCTCAAAACTGTTATAACAATCAAAACCTTAATATCAAACTTTGTTGAGGATTTTAAATCAACAGGTTTGTTATAAATAAGAGAAACAGTTTCCGACTCAGGGTAAATAATTAGCCTGTCGCCGTCAATTTTTAGCTTTGCACCTTCAACAGAAAAAGCCTTTAAGTCATCGAGTTTATATTTACCGTATCTTAGCTCAAACTCGCTCAGGATAATGTTTTTAAGCTGCGGATGGGGGGTGGAAACAGCACTGACGGTAATTTTTACTCGTTTTGCTTTGTGAACCCTGTTTATGAAAAGTTCAACAGAATTGTTTTCATCAAGGTTAGCTTCAATAACTCCGTATTTTACTTTTTTAAAGTCGTTGTTGTCTTCTTTGTTTAAAAAGAATTCAAATTTAGTATCGCCGCAACCTTCGGCGTTAAAAGAAATCTGCAAAGGTTTTATGCAGAACCAG
>CALUQS010000059.1 GCA_944322975.1 Candidatus Gastranaerophilales bacterium | reverse complement strand
CCTGTTCAAACTCTTTTGCAAGCGCCTGTGCTGCTTTTGAACCTTTTTGAGAAAGTTTTTTGTATGAGTTTATCGCATTTTCTTTTGTTTTATGATGGTTGAGATTTTCGAGAACCTTCTTAATCTGCCCCTTAGCTTCCTGTAAGTTATCTTCATATCGACGTTTATAATCTTTAAGAGTTTTTCTTTTCTGAGAATTTAAATTCTCAAGAAGTTCAGAATACTCTTTGTATTTGGCCTCAGAGTCAGTTTTAAGCTGCTGTGCCTGCTGTGTAAGTTTATTAAGTTCCGAGTATTTTTTCTGCAATTCTTCAAGTATTTTTGATTCCTCTGTCCTTTCCGACTCAAAATAAAGTTTTGCCTTATCAATAATATCAGTACTTATCCCGAAATTTTGCGCAATAGCAAAAGCGTTTGACGCACCTGGAACACCGATTTTTAATTTATAAGTAGGTTTTAGGGTTTCTACATCAAAATCAACTGACGCATTTTGAAAAAGACAGTTGTCAAACGGCAAAGATTTTAATTCGTTAAAATGGGTGGAAATAAGAGTTAAAGCCCCTTTTTGCACTAAAGTTTCCATCACTGCTCTTGCTAAAGCCGCGCCTTCTTTCGGGTCGGTACCGGCAGCAATTTCATCTATCAAAACAAAAGTTTCGCTGTCGGCATTATCTATAATTTCTTTTATATTTTTAATATGAGACGAAAAAGTCGACAAACTCTGAACAATGCTTTGTTCATCACCGATTTCCGCAAAGATTTTTGTAAAAGGATAAATTTTTGCGCTGAAACACGGGATATGCAAACCCGCCCTTGTCATTGCTATAGCAAGGCCTGCTGTTTTTAGCACAACTGTTTTTCCGCCTGCGTTTGAACCTGTAATAATAACAGATTTATACGTGTTGCCTATAGAAAAATCATTTTCAATAACATTCTCCATAACAGAGAGCAAAACAGGGTTTTTCATCGATTTTAGTTCAACAATGCGGTCTTGAACTATTTGCGGTTCACAGGCGTCAATGCTTGTTGAATATTTTGCTTTTGCAAATATAAAATCGAGTTCAACAAGATTTTTATATGATGACTCTATCTCTTCGCTATGTTCGTTTAACAGTGAGGAGAGCTCTTTTAATATGCGTTTTATCTCCGCTTCTATAGACAAATCGATTTCTCTCAGCTTATTATTTAAGCCCACTATCTGTTTGGGCTCAATAAAATAAGTCTGACCGGATTGAGAAATATCGTGAACAATACCCTGTATTTTGTTTTTAGCTTCTGCCCTTACCTGAAAAACAATCCTGTTATCTCTTAGCGTGTAAACAGAATCCTGCAAATAAGAGTTAAAAGCAGAATCATGCATTAAATCAGAAACCGTGTTTCTTAAATTTTCGGAAGTGTCGCGCTTTGTTTGAAACAGTGATTTTAATTCGGCAGAGGCCGTCTCTTTTATATTAAAAGAAGAATCAAAAATGTCTTCGATTTTTGCTTCAATCTCGTTGAGCGGGAATAATCTGTTGGTGAAATCCAAAAGTTCCGGTTCGTTTGCTGCGTATTTGTGCAAAAAGGAAGAAAAATTTCCGGCAGAAACAATTACGTCGTAAATTTTTTGAATATCTTCAACAGCGAGTGTAATTTTATTTTTTAAAATATTTAATGCGTCTGAAATATCACACAAATTTTCGACAGGAACAGGGTTTACGCTTAGGCGGTAAGCATTTTGAGCCTGTGATGTGAGTTTTTGATTAAGGATAATTTCCTTGATATCACTGCTTAAAGTGCAGTCAAGACAGCGTTTTTTGCCGGGATTGCTCAGTGCAAATGTGCTCAGAATTTCAAGCACTTTATCAAATTCAATTGTCGACAACGCTTTATCCATAAATTTGATTTTAGCACAAAATAATTGCCTGAGTGCTTATACACTCGCCAACATCTCAGGCTGGGAGTGCTACACACTCTGCCTAGTTAGCAGGGAGCACTTTATTGCAAAATCTCTATATGAAATACAAAAAGAGAGCGGGATATTTCCGCTCTCTTTGCTGTTTTAAAGATTATAATCAAATAACTATATTTCTTCTGTTAATCTGACTTTTGTTCTTGCGCCTTTGCCTGAGAGGTCAACTTTACCTTCGTGAGCAAGCCAGCCGATACCCATGGAAACAAAATTTTGTTCAAGGTCTAAATCTTTTTCTAATTTAGAAATAGTTGTTTCGTTGTTTTTTTGGTCAGCTAAAAATTCATAAACTTTGCCAGCTGCTTCGCCAATAAAATAGTTCATTTTAAATCTCCTTCTCTAAACTTTTAAAACAGATAATTTTTATTACTAAAATATTGTACCAAATTTTTTTAATCATGTCATATAAAATAAATATTTCATATAATCAATTGATATTTTCAATTTGGTTTACGCAAGTGCCCCTATGTACTTGATGCAGGTGCCGGGGTTATAATATGATGAATGAACTTATTTTATGCAGCGGTTCAATAAGTTACGGGGTCAGTTGTCTATATGAAATATACGAAAAAAGCGATTATATTTACGGGGTATCTGCTTCTTGCAGCCGGTGCATTATCAATGATTATGCCGTTTTTGTGGCTGGTTGCCGTTTCTTTTATGAAAGACTCACAAATATTTTCATACCCGCCGTCTTTTATACCGCATCCGTTTATAACAGACAATTATAAACATGTTTTTATAAAACTGCCGTTATTAAGATTTTTTATAAACAGTTTGTTTGTCTCACTTGTCACAACTGTTTTTCAGGTTATATTTTCGTCAATGGCGGGGTACGCGTTTGCAAGAAGCAGGTTCAAATACAAAGACACTTTATTTTTTATATTTCTGGTTACAATGATGATTCCGCCGCAGGTTAATATAATACCGTTGTTTTTTCTTATGCGGGAACTGGGCTGGATAGACACTTATCAGGCGCTTATCATGCCGGGGATATTCGGCGGGCTGGGTGTATTTTTAATGAGACAGTGGTTCAAATCAATGTCAACAGAAATTGAAGATGCTGCCAAAATTGACGGGTGCGGGGTTGTTAAAGTGTTCTTTGAAATAGCTCTTCCTCTTGCGCTGCCGGCTGTTGTTACGCTTGCTTTGTTTACGTTTATTACAAGCTGGAACAGTTTTATGTGGCCGTTAATTGTAACTAACTCGGTAGATATTACGACGCTGCCCGTTGCTATTGCCCAATTTAAAGGAAGTTTTAGAGAAACAATTATGTGGGGAGATTTAACCGCCTGTTGTGTAATCTGTGCTCTGCCCGTTATTGGGGTGTATCTTCTCGGTAAAAAGTATTTTATAAATGACATGCTTACAGGCGGAATCAAAGAATAAGGGTATTTTAAATCCTTTGTTTCAACGCGGCATTGATTCTGCGCCGCAGTTTTGTTTCCGTAATATCCGGAGTTTTAAAGTCATCAACACGTATTGTTTCATTTATTTTTATATAGTAATTAACCGGTTTTTCGCCGGCATCGTATATTTTTTGATGTTTTGCTAAAAATTTGTAATCGCATGAAATATGCAAAGGTACAATAGGTGCGTCAGCAAATACAGCAACAGAAGCAGCACCGCTATGCAGCTTTAACGGTTTGTCATCGGTCGTTCGGGTGCCGGCAGGGAATATTATCACGTTATATCCGGCGTCAAGCGCCTGTTTGGCCTCGTTTTTCAATGTCTCTTCTTTTTCATCGTTAATTATATATGCGGATTTTACAATGTTACTCATTACCGGATTTTTTTTGACCTCTTTTTTAACCACACAAAGCGAGTTTGGAATAAGCCCTATTAAAAGCACAATATCTATGTAACTGGGATGATTTGCCGCAACCACACAGCCTTTAAGGTTGGTCAAAAAATTTCGCTGCGGTTGTGTTACATTCAACTTTATTGAACCTGTCTTTTGCATAAAATTGCTGAAAAACGACCACAGATTATGTACAACCGCACAAAAAACTTTTCTTCTGTTTTCTTTTTTTATAAACAAGCTCATAAGCGGGATAACAACAAAACCCAGTAAGAGCGAACCTGCACCGAAAAACAGAAACGAAAACAACACGACAAACGCGCGGCAAAACTTTTTTATATTACACATCAGCCCTGACAACACTAAAAACCCCGTCACTGCTAAAAAATTGATTAACCTCTCCGTTACAAAAATCTTTGAACAAAAAATATTCGTTTTCATCGGCACAGTTTTGTTTTTGTTCTGCTGACAGCACTAATTTTAATGCTCCGGAGGAATATTTTTGAGAAACAATAAACGCACCTGCAATCGTCTCTTTGTACGCGTCAGCAAAACAAAATAAAACATCTGTGCCGTTGTTTTGTGAACGCATAAAACTTTCCAGCAGTCCTGCGCTGAAAGTGTTTTTGCCTGCTGCAATCGCATTATAGCTTTTTTTTATGCCGTTAAGCAATGAAAACTGTCCTGCAATACAATTATGAACAGAGGTGCTGAAAGTAAAAGGAGACACCTCATTATCCTGTTGATACTGGCTTATGATTTTGTCGAGCCTGTCTAACTCTCCGTATTGAGAAGCAAAAACAATCTCGACATCCCCGCCTGTGTATGCCGTATTCATTACAGACAGGGCTGCTTTATCAACAAGGCTGAGTTTTCTTCTTGACATAGGCGGAAGAAATGACAGGTCAATTTTTTCCTGCGCATTTTGCCCGTCTAAAAAATTTATGTTTGAAATATAAAATACATTTTTTTGATTCATGGTAGTATTATATCAAATATGGCAAATATTTCTATCACATCATACAGTGCAATTTGTGACCTCGGCGCGGATATAAAAGAGATTTTTAAAAATTCGCTTTCATCGGGCAGCGGTTTTTTTACGCAGGATGACAGCATTATAAAAGGTGTGAACTTGTATCTCGGCAAAGTTAAAACCCCTTTGCCCAAAATCGCTGACCCTGAGTTTAATACAAGAACAAATGCTCTGCTTTTGCACTGCTGCAACACTATACAAAAAGATATAGACGAGGTTATAAAAAAATACGGCAAAGACAGAATAGCCGTAGTTACAGGCACAACAAACGCAGGCGTAAACGAATACGAAACAAGCCATGATGTGTTCCACTCGCAAATCGGTTCACCGGCTATATTTTTAAAAGAGCACCTCGGGTTAAAAAATTATTGTACCGGAGTTTCAACCGCATGCACTTCGGGGATTAAAACCTTTTCAACAGGGGTAAAGCTTCTGGAAAACGGAATCTGCGATGCTGTTTTGTGTGCTGCTGCGGATGCCGTGTCAAAAGTCCCTGTGTTCGGGTTCAGCGCGCTTGAAGTTATGTCCGCCTCAAAATGCAAACCTTTTTCTAAAAACAGAGACGGTATAAACATAGGAGAAGGCGCGGCGCTTTTTATACTGGAGAAAGACGTAAATAAAGGTATAAAAATACTTGCTGTAGGCGAGACCTCTGACGCTTATCACAGCGCAACACCTGACCCTGAAGGAAATCAGGCGGCCATAGCTATGGAAACGGCGCTTAAACATGCCGGACTTGCTCCTGAAGATATCGACTATATAAACCTGCACGGCACCGGAACAATAACAAACGATATCATGGAGGCTAATGCTGTTTATAAAGTTTTTAAGGATAAAGTTGCGGCAAGTTCAACAAAATCACTGACGGGTCACTGTCTAGGCGCTTCCTCCGGTGTCGAAAGCGCGCTTTGTCTTGCGTTTTTAGACGATGGTATAAATCCTGAAAAATCGCTTATTCCGCATAATTTTGACGGGTGCTATGATACTTCGCTGCCTGAAATCAGGCTTGCTAAACACGGCGAAAAGGCAAAAGACAACAGAGTTGTTATGTGTAATGCCTTCGGGTTCGGCGGGTCTAATGCTGTAGTTATATTTGCAAAACAGGAAAAAGGAAACTCTCCCGGGACACCTTCTTCAAAATCAGATTATTCCTCAACGGATTTATCCAAAATTCTGCCTCACGACAAACCTATGATACTTATTGACGGAATACTTGAGGTAAACTTAGAGGAAAAATATGTAAAAACTTTTGTAAACATCAATAAAGACAAGGTTTTCTATGATGAGACAATACAGGGTGTATCCCCGCTTGCAGGGATAGAGTTTATGGCGCAAACTATCGGGTGTTACTCGTTTTTCAGGCGCGCTGACGGAGAAACTAAAATAGGTTTTCTTCTTGGCAGCCGCTCTTACCGTTGTTCTTTAGATAAATTTGAAAACGAAAAAACATATGAAGTTGTTGCAAGGGAAGTGTTCGGCGACAATGAACTTGTCTCATTTGAGTGTTTTATCTATAATGATGGTATAGAATGTGCAAAAGCTGTGGTTAACGCATATCAGCCGGATAATTTGAATGATTCTAAAATAGAACTTTCATGATTTATAAAAGGCTTTAATCCGGTTATACGGAGGGATTAAATGGGCAAAGAAATACTTGTAACAGGTTCATCAAGAGGCATCGGCAAAGAAATAGCACTTTATCTTGCCGAAAACGGTTTTGATATTGTCCTGCATTGCAGAAACAACCTGCAGCAGGCGCAGGAGGTTCAAAAACTTATACAAAAGACAGGGCAAAAATCCAGAATCCTTCAATTTGACGTAAAAGACCGCAAAAAATGTTTTGAAATTATAACTGAAGACATCAAACAAAACGGCGCATATTTTGGTGTTGTGCTAAACGCAGGCATAGCAATGGATAATGTCTTTCCTATTATGACGGAAAGCGAGTGGGACGATGTTATAGACACAAATCTCGGCGGATTTTACAACGTGTTAAGACCTGTTATTATGCCTATGATAGAAAACAGAATTAAAGGCAGAATCGTAACCCTCTCTTCAATTTCAGGTCTCAGAGGCAACAGAGGACAGGTCAATTACAGCGCATCAAAGGCAGGTATCATCGGCGCAACAAAAGCTCTGGCTTTAGAGCTTGCCAAAAGAGGTATAACAGTAAACTGTGTTGCTCCGGGGGTTATTGAGTCTGATATGACAAAAGAACTCCCTGTTGATGAAGTAAAAAAACTCATCCCCATGAAACGTATTGGCACGGGCAGAGAAGTGGCCAGCCTTGTGAATTATCTGATGGGTGAGGACTCCTCTTATATAACCGGTCAGGTCATTTCTGTTAACGGAGGTCTTTATTCGTGAAAAGAGTTGTTGTTACAGGCATGGCTCTGGCAAGTCCTTTAGGCTCCGGTGTAAATAGCGCTTATTCAAGGCTTATGCAGCTGAAAAACTGTATTGAATACGAGCCGGATTTTGAGGTTTATCAAAACCTTAACGCAAAACTCTGTTCAAAAGTCCACGATTTTATAGTGCCGCAGCATTTTAACAGAAAAGTAACTAGAACAATGGGGCGTGTTGCTTTGATGAGCACTGTTGTTACAGAGCAGGCGCTCGAGGATGCAGGACTTTCAGGCAATGAGATTATTTCCTCCGAAAACACCGGTGTAAGCTACGGCTCCTCATCGGGGTCTTTAGAATCCATTATTGATTTTTACACAATGGAGGTGGAAAAAAAGGTCAAGGGAATAAACTCGGGTTCTTATATAAAAATGATGCCCCAGACAACAAGCGTAAATATCTCGCTGTATTTCAAAACAAAAGGCAGGCTTATCCCGTCTTCTACAGCATGCACCTCGGGGTCAATGAGTATAGGTTATGCGTACGAAACCATCAAAAACGGATATGAAACCGTTATGATAGCAGGCGGGGCAGAAGAACTCCATCCGACACAAATTGCGGTTTTTGACACGCTTTATGCAACAAGTTTAAATAACTCTCACCCCGAATTAACGCCAAGACCGTTTGACCGTGACCGTGACGGGCTTGTTATCGGAGAAGGGGCCGCCACTCTTATCCTTGAAGAATACGAACATGCCAGAAAACGTAATGCAAAGATTTATGCAGAGGTTATCGGTTTTGGAACAACAACAGACGGCACTCACATAACAAATCCGAATTACAACACCATGGCGAATGCCCTTAACAGAGCGTTAAAGGATGCTCAAATTAATCCTGAAAAAATAGGCTACGTAAATGCACACGGTACTGCAACACATAACGGCGATATTGCGGAAAGTATTGCTACGTATGATGTTTTTAAACGAGAAGTTCCCATAAGTTCAATAAAAAGCTATACCGGTCATACACTCGGGGCCTGCGGTGCAATTGAGGCTGTTTTATCAATAAAAATGATGAACAGCGGCTGGTTTTGCCCTACAATTAATCTTGAAAATGTCGATGAAGATTGTGCAAAATTAGACTATATAATGAAAGACGGCAGAGAAATCGACACTGATATTGTAATGTCAAACAACTTTGCTTTTGGCGGAATAAACACATCTTTGATTTTCAAAAAAGTCTGATACTTTCAAAAAAATGTCTGAGTGGAACCTCGATTGTACCCGGGGGCTTTTGATATGTATGGCTCGTAAACACGCAATACCTCAGTCAGCAGGGTGCAATTTATTGCACCAAATCACTATATGAAATATTATAAAGACGGCAATTTTACTATTATCTCGCTGCCGTTATCTTTGAGGTTTTTAACCTCGATTGTACCGTTGTGGGCTTCTAATATTTTTTTGCTAATAAAAAGACCGAGACCTGAGCTTACCTTTTTAAACCTTTTGTTGCAGGATTGCGGGTTATTAAACAGAACTTCGATTTTTTCATCAGGAATGCCGCAGCCTTTGTCTTTTACGCTAATTATTATATTTTCCGTATTACCGTCTATTGCAACAAGCACGGTAGAATTTTGGGGAGAGTATTCACAGGCGTTTGTGAGAAGATTTTTTAACACAAGTTTTATTGTTTCTTCATCATAAACAAACGTATCACTTTCAATATGCGAGGTTATTCTTATTGTTTGGTTCGAAGATTCCAGCATATATTTCATATCCTCTACACAGGATTCTATAGTTTTTTTGATTGAATTAAGCTGCTTTTTCAAAACAAGTCCCTGTGTTTCCAGCCTTAATTTAGCCAGAACATTGTCTGTCATTCTTACCATATACCTTGAGGAGTTTAAAATTTCTTTTAGCATTTGTTTTTGTTCAGGGTTAAGTTTTCCGAGAGTTTCGTTGCACAAAAGTTCCAGCGCGTTTTCTTCCGCCCGTGCCGGAGTTTTTAAATCGTGCATAAGAGTATCAATAAAATATTCTTTTTCTCTTGCGTGGAGCATATCAGCTGTATAATCATTAAGAACAATTAAATATCCTTTAAAAATATCTTTGCTGAATATTTTTGTTAATTGTGTTTTTAAATATTTTCCATCGGGCAGCACCAGTCTCAGGGCGGTTTTTTTGTTTTTTGTGCGGCTGTATTTTTCGATAAACCGTTTTTCTTCAAAAAGCTCTTTTTTTTCGAGAAGATTTAAGAAATTTTTTACATTGTCTGTTTTATGTGTAAATATTTTAAAATTTCTTGCAGCTATATTAAAATCAGCATCTGTTATGATAATTTCATCATTTGAAAAATCAAATAACGATGCAATTAAATCAGAATCAATAAAAGATTTAACAGACTGACTGTTTTTAGTGAAAATATCAGTTAACTGTTCTGGCTGCTTAAATTTGCTTGTTTCAGTCTTTTCCATTCGTACTTCACCATTTAAGATAGGATTTTTATCTTAACCCTTTTTGATAAAAATAAGAATTACCCAACCGGCTATAAATTAGCAACACTAATGATTTTTCGTGAAGCCATTTTGCACGTTTCGCTATAGCTCAACGGCAAAAGAAGGCAAATCCGCAAAAAAAGCCCGAAGATTTTTTGAAAAACCCTCGGGCAAGTTGCCATCACCTATTATAGTAAATTTGTCTATAAATTTTTTGATGTTTAGTATCAGATTACTTATCCCTGACTCTATTGAATCAACGTCAATGCAATTTGAGGCAGTGCGTTGGCCTGAACCAAAAGTGAAGATGCAGTTTGCTGCAGAATCTGCTGTTGTACGTAGTTTGCTGATTCTTCCGCAATATCTGCGTCCATAATGGTTGAATGAGCTGATGTCATGTTTTCAATAGTTGTTGTCAAAGATTCAGTAGCTGCATCAAGTCTGTTACCTGTAGCACCGATTGCTGCTTTTGCTTCGTTGATGTTTGTAATAGCATCATCGATTGTGCCAAGGTAAGCAGCTGCTGCTGTTGCATTATCATAGTTTGTACCTATTTCCAAACCTAATTCGGCTGATGATTTGTTACCGAATATAGCTTCGTCAATAGTTACGCAGTTAGCAGCTTCTTCAGCATTAGCACCGACTTGAAGTCTTACATCGCCCATTGTACCATCTAACAGTTTTTTACCGTTGAAGTTAGAAGCTGTAGCGATACGGTCGATTTCAGCCATACGGGCTTCGATTTCATCTGTCATTGCTTTTTGAGATTTTTCATCGTAAATGCCGTTTGCATACTGAACTGTCAAATCTCTGATACGTGTAACGTTATCGAGAATAACGTCCAAGTCGCCTTCTGCGATACTCAACATGTTAGCAGCTGTTGAGATGTTGCTTTTTGCAACTTTTGAACCGCTGATTTGAACATCAAGGTTTGTTGCGATGTACATGTTTGCAGCGTCATCTTTTGCGCTGTTGATTTTGTAACCTGTTGACATTCTTTCCATTGCTTTGTTCATTGCATTGGTTGCGTCATTCAAGTTACGTTGTGTCTTTAATGCAGACATGTTTGTGTTAACGATAATTGCCATATTTGATCTCCTTTCGGCATACTATTTACATCCTTGTAAATAGTGTTTGTTTAGACTGTAATACTCACAAATCACGACATCGTCAGGACACAAAAACCTGAGCGCACGGCACTTTATGGGGAAAAGAGCGCTGCCGCGATTTTTCTTTTTTTGTTTAGACTACTAAATAAATCATCTAACCTGTTTAGACTGTGTACTGTTACACGTTGTCCACACTCATATAATATCGTCTGACAGGGCAAAACTTAATTCTATAAAAGTTAGAAATACACTATACTTTAGATGGATTTGAAATACAGACCCTGACATACATTTTTATTTCATATAGTCAACTGACCCCGATATAATAACTGTACGCCCTTCGGGTGCAAGTGAGGGCCCGCTCAGACATATAACGCTGCCGAATGCTCTGTACGCAAAAAATATATGTAATAAATTTGCCCTCACCCCGTCCCTTAAAGTACCCCCTCCCCAGTCAGTGCAATTTATTGCACCAAATTTCTATCAAAAAACTGTTAGTTATTAAAACTCGATTATAGCTTTATGTTCCACCCATTCTTTGACGCAAAGAACGGGTGGAGCCCAAGAAACTTTCCGACCTGCTGTTCCGTTCATACAGAAAGTAAC
>CALUQS010000058.1 GCA_944322975.1 Candidatus Gastranaerophilales bacterium | reverse complement strand
TATTCTTAACAGTGTATTTTACAGCTTATCAATTGCCCAAAAGAGGTACAATGCAAAGGCAAAGGCGTATTATGAAAAGAAAATAAAGGAAGGGAAAACCCCAAGACATGCAAGAAAATGTTTAGCTAGGCAGTTAACGAACATAGTTTTTAAAATATTGAAAGAGAATTCTGCACAGGTGAAAAGCTAATTATTTCAACAATGTAAAGCTAAGTTTTGTTAATTTTTGCTAGAAATATCTCCGATGTGGAGAGGGGGTATAATTAAGGTGAATTCTGTAGCCTGACCCTGCCCTCTGTCTTGGATTATTGGCGTTCACAAGGTTTAGTATTCCGTTTTGAATTTTTATTCTAAAAATTCTCAACTCCATTAACCTTGTTCACATGGCTGTTCGCTCACTTCGTTCGACTCCACAGCCGCTCAAAATCCGCTGTCTTGGATTTGCTTATAGCTCAGCACTGTCGTTCACAGCGCTTTGCTTAAGCTCACTTCGTGCTTCGCACACCGGACTAACTCCCGTCGGTCGTGTCGTCAGTCCGCAAATCCGCTTTGCCCGCCCTGCGGTTCTGCAAAATTTGTTACAGACGAAAAAACAGTGTACAAAAAGCATTTTCTCTATATGTCCTTAAATGGATTTCCATCCGGACAGATTATGCTGCCATTTGTGCTCATACTACGGAAGGATTGCAAATCTTAATATAAGTATTAAAATATCTGTAATTAAAATAAATATTATGAGAATTTATAAAATATGAAAAAAATTGAATTTTTGAACCTTATGGCAGACACTTTTTCTTCTGCAAAAGTCATAAACCTTGTTGCGTTTGTGCTTTTTGTATTGATTATGACGGCAACTCTCGGGGCAAGGTATTACCTTTTCCAGAGCATTATAGCAGATGACGGAACAAGTAAAAAAGAAATTATTGCGCCAAAAACAATAAAGGTCGTTGATACCTTTAAAACCGAGCAAAACAAAAAAGAAATAGCCCAAAAGGTCGAACCTATCTTGACTCCCGCAGAAGATACGTATATAAAAAATAACTTTGCAACCCTTGTTAAAGCTATTGAAACAGTACGTGCAAAAGATGCAAATTACAATCAAAAAAAAGCCGACATGATGCTTTTGTTTGATTTTGACGGTGATTACAATAGAGACTATGTTCTTAATTATTTGATAAATTCTTCTGATGAACATTTGCAAAATACTTTTGCAAAAGCAAAAAAAACACTCGGAAATGTTTTAAATCAAGGGGTTACAGAAAAAGATTTTGAAAAAAACAATCTTAATACCATGATTTTGCGCAATTCCCATTTTGAAACCTCAAAAGGCGAAATAAGAGTAATCTCTGCGCTTTTAGAACAGGTTATAGTTCCTAATATGGTGTTTGACGAAACAGCTACGGAACTTGCAAAAAGAAACGCAATAAACTCTGTTGCTCCGACTGTTGTTAAGTTTGAAAAAGGCGATAGAATTGTTTTTGCAGGGGAACCCGTAACAAGGGTGAAAAAAGACGCGCTTCAAAAAGCAGGTTATAACATACTTGAACTCAACCCTAAAGGCGTGATAGGTATAATCTCGCTTGTTTCAATGGGTGTGTTGACACTGATTTATTACCTTTTGTATTACGAAAAACAGTATGTGACAAAAAATTATCTTTCTGTACTTGCTATACTGGCTGTTTTGATGTCAGCGCTTGCAACTGTTTTGCCCTCCGGCTCCTCTTTCTATTTTCTGCCTTTCCCTGCTGTCGCGGTATTGCTGGCTGTAGTCACGAATTCCAGGGTCTCTGTTATTGCAACGATTATATTAATTACGGTAATAGCTCTGTCAGAACAAATTCCCATACAGCCTGTGTCTGTATTTATAATTGTGTGCATAATAGCGGCAATTGCCACCTCTAAAATCAGATATTCAAGAAGATTTGATCTTATTAAAATTGGCGGTGAGGTCGGTTTGGCAATGCTTTTTGCTATTTTAATAATATTTTTAATAGAAAATTCCATAAACCCGATTGATTCTGTTATTGTGTGGACAAACACGCTTATAGGTACAATAAACGGACTTTTAAGCGGTATTATAGTGTTAGGCATTATTCCTTTATTTGAAAGCATGTTCAAACTTGTTACCCCCTACGGACTTGCCGAGCTGGCAGATAATAACCAGCCCCTTTTAAAACGCTTACAGTTTGAAGCCCCAGGAACGTTTGCGCACTGTCTTATGGTAGCAAATTTGTGTGAAACTGCTGCTGAAGCAATCGGTGCAAATCCTGTTCTTGCAAGAGTAGGCGCGCTTTATCATGATATAGGAAAGCTAAAAAGACCTTTGTTTTTTGTTGAAAACCAGACATATTTCGGCATAGAAAACCCCCATCACAAGCTGAATCCAAGACTCAGCAAAATGGTTATAACCGCACACCCAAAAGACGGTATAGACCTTGCTAAAGAGTACGGTCTTCCGCAGGTTGTACAAAGCTTTATTATCCAGCACCACGGAGATTCCGTAGCCAGCTATTTTTATAACCAGGCTAAGCTGGAAGAAGGCGATGACAAAGTCAGTGAAGAACAGTTCCGCTACACAGGCCCCCGTCCAAATATGAAAGAAACCGCAATCTTAATGATTGCAGACTCTGTAGAATCTGCAGCAAGAACTCTTAAAGACCATTCTCAGGAAGAACTTGATGCAATGATTAACAAAATTATCCAGACAAAACTTAACGACGGGCAACTTTCTGACAGCCCTCTTACTCTGAAGGATTTGAAGACAATTGCGACGGTGTTTAGTAAAAATTTGCGAGCTGCACACCATCAAAGAATTAAATACCACGAAAATATTATTCAGGAGCTCGAAGAAAAAGCTCTCAAAAAGAAATTCGTTGCTCCTGATAAGATAATATCGGATGATGAAGAAAAAATAGAAAAGAAAATCCAAAAACATTTTCTAAAATCAGAAGAATTTGCAAAAAAATCAGATTCTGATTCAGACACGGAAAACGGCAACCAAAAAGATGAAGAAAACTAAAGAAATAAATATTTTTATAGAAAATACTTATGAAAATTTTTCGCAGCTTCCGGATATGGCAGCCCTTACGTATGATTCCGTTGATATGGTTAACAGGTTTTTAGATAACGCCGAATGGGTGCAAAAGTCTTGTTTAAACGGTTATGACTTTGATATGCTGTATTTTGATATAGTACTGTGTGATGACGAAAAAATACACGAAATTAACAGAGAATACCGACAAAAAGATGCACCGACTGATGTTATAACTTTTGCTATATTTGCCGATAGCAAACCGGAGGAACGTTTTATTTTTGATAATGAAATTAATCTCGGTGAAATAATTATATCGCTTGATACTGCGCTTATTCAATCAAAAGAATTGCACCATGGTAACAACTCTTTTAACAAAGAATTATATTTTTTAATTGCTCATGGTATACTACATCTGTTAGGATATGACCACAAAGACGAACAATCTTTAACAGAAATGTGGGATATTCAGCAACAAATGATTGATTTTGATAAAGAATAGCGGATAAGTATGTCTAAATTTACATCAAGCGGTTATAAAAAAAGTTTATCCTATGCATTGCAAGGACTAAGTGTTGCCTATAAATCACAGAGAAATTACCGTTTTCATCTTTTGATAGGTTTTCTTGCAATAGTAGGCGGTATTATTTTAAATTTTAAATGTATAGAATACTGCGTTTTGATACTTTCTATCAGTTTTGTTATAACTGCAGAGCTTTTTAATTCTGTTATAGAATTTGCTCTTGACGCTCTTTACAAAAACAAATATTCAAAAATGGTCAAGATGGCAAAAGATTTGTCAGCGGGAGTTGTTCTTATTGCCGCTATGACCAGCATTCTGATAGGTCTTATGCTATTTGGCAGAAAACTTTTGATTATGTGGCTTTATTAATATTTTTTCTGTATTTGATGCATTAAAGCGTTGATGCACTTAATTATACGTCAAACAGTTGATGTAATTATATACAAAAACGTTACAATCAACATGTAAGGACTGTTGTTTATTTTATAGAAAGAATTATATGAAATTTAATGCGGTTGATTTTAGTGAAATTGAAGAACGTAAACTTACGCTTGCGGATGTAATAGCTAATCAGCATCCGGTCATTAACGGATGGATTATGTTAAGCGCTGTTGCTATAGCCGCATTGTATGCAATAACTTTTATGACTTTATAATACTTAATTCCAAACTTTGCGTAATTAACGCATTAATTAATACCCAGCGAGATGAATTTTTCATCTCTTTTTTTATATATTAAATTTTAGTGATAATATTAAATTATTTACAGGATAATGTTTTATGATTAAACGAAGAATTAGCAGACAAATACAAATAGGTAACGTTAAAATAGGCGGCGATGCACCTGTTAGCGTACAATCTATGTGTAATACAGATACACGTGATGTAAACACAACATTAAACCAGATAAAAGAGCTGGAGGAGGCAGGGTGTGAAATAGTCAGGCTGGCAGTACTGAACAAAGATGCTGCTGACGCAATAAAAGAAATAAAAAAACATGTTAAAATACCTGTTATTGCTGATATTCATTTTGATTACAGACTCGCAATCCAGTGTATAGAAAACGGCATAGACGCACTGCGTCTTAACCCCGGAAATATTGGCAGAGAAGAAAATGTAAAAAAAGTTGTAAAACTTGCTAAAATAAACAATATTCCCATAAGAATCGGTATCAACGCAGGTTCGCTTGATAAAAATATTGCTGCTATTGATATTCCTTTGCATGAAAAAATGGTCAAAAGTGCTATGCAGCACATAAAAATTCTTGAGGATAATGACTTTGACAAAATAAAAATTTCACTAAAATCAAGCAGCGTAGTAACAACTATCGAGGCATACAGGCTTATCGCAAAAATGGTTGACTATCCGCTGCACCTTGGGTTAACGGAATCAGGAACCCTAAAAGGCGGGCTTATTAAATCATCAATAGGCATTGGCACACTCCTTGCCGAAGGTATAGGCGATACAATCAGGGTTTCTTTAACAGAAAATCCTGTAGAAGAAGTCCATGCCGGATATGCAATATTAAAATCACTTGAATTAAGACAAAGAGGTGTAAATTTTATATCCTGCCCTACCTGCGGAAGATGCCAGATAGATTTAATCGGTCTTGCCAAAAAGGTTGAAGAATCAATTAAAAATATTGATAAACCAATAACCGTAGCCGTTATGGGCTGTCCGGTAAACGGCCCCGGCGAAGCAAAACATGCAGATTACGGAGTAGCAGGCGCCATTGGAGAAGGCTATATATTTAAAAAAGGTGAAATTATAAAACGTGTTAAAGAAGAAGATATTTTAAAAGAACTTTTAAATCTTATTAACAACGAAAATTAAATACCACAAAAAAAGGATTTGCCTAAATTATTAAAATAATATAGTATAATAATATTATATAACTTTAAGTGAGGTTTATAGATGAAAGATTTGAAAAAATATGCTCTCTCTGCTGTAGTGCTGGCATTGGTTCCTTTATGCGCACACGCTGAAGTTTCTGTACAAGATACCACTTCCCGTGAATTTATTCACAATCAGGGGTATTCAGGTGAAATATCAAGAATTATAGAGGTTAAAACAGTTGACCCGATGACACCAATTGCCGTTAAAGAAGAAAAACACCCGCGCTGGAAAGCTCTTGGCTGGACATTGTTAGAAACAATTGACCCTACTTATGAAAGACCGGGCGATTTTGTTAACCACGAAACAAAATTCGATAAATACAGAACAGATGACCTATAATAAAAATTTTTATGATAAAACACCCGCATAACCATTATGCGGGTGTTTTTATTGGTTTGCAAAACAAATGTTAAGAAATGTTAAGCGTTGGCAATATTTTATCAATAGAGTCAAAAACCATGGGTGACATGCATTTCGGGTATTTTGATAATAGTTTTAATAAAGTTTTTATCAAGAGTTTGTCCAATATTTGAATATGTTTTATACTAAAGTAAGTACTGGTGTATACACTGGTGCATAATTCTTGGTATGAGGGTTAAAATTCAAATGAATACAGTTGAATATAACTTGTCTGAACTGAGAAAAGAAATCGTACCTTACAAACCAACAATAATTGCTGTAACAAAATACTTTGGGGCAGACAAGCTTATTGAAGCATATAATGACGGACTAAGGGAGTTCGCCGAGAACAGAGTGCAGGATGCTTTAGAAAAATTTGGTTCATTGCCGGATGAAATAAAAAGGAATTCTCGTTTTCATCTCATCGGACATTTGCAATCGAATAAAGTGAAAAAGGCTGTCGGCAACTTTGACTTAATTCAGTCAATTGATTCATTAAAGCTTGCACAGCTGGTTTCGGAAACGGCTTTGCAAAAAGGTATTGTTCAAAAGATTCTTTTACAGGTTAACAATGCTAATGAAGAGGCAAAATCAGGCTTTTCTGTTGAAGATATAAGACGGGAATTTTCTGAAATAATTTCTTTAAAAGGCATTGAAGTGGAAGGACTTATGAATATTGCGCCTATAGCGCCGGAGGAGGAACTCAGATATCTGTTCAAAGGTATGCAGGATTTGAAAGAAGAGTTGGAAAATAAATTTTCGTACAAACTCAAGGAGCTTTCAATGGGCATGAGCAGTGATTATAAAATAGCGTTGCAGTATGGTTCAACGATGATTAGAATTGGTAGAAAGCTATTTGCGTAAATATCGGGAGGAGAATAAATTGGCAGGCGTTTCAGACAAAATTAAATCTATAGTAGGGTTTTTAACATCAGGTTTTGAAAACAGAGATGATATATTTGATGAAATGGCAAGTGAAATGGATGAATATCCTGTTTCTGATAATCTTGCCCTTGAACCTATGTATTCATCAAGACAACATCAGACACCGGCTTCTAACGTTGTAAGCCATCCGGGCTTTAAAGGTTATGAAGTTGTTGTTTCAGAACCGCGTTCCTATGAAGAATCAGTTTCTATCGTAAAACAATTGAAAGAAAAGAAAACTGTTATTCTTAACCTTCATCTTTTGGATAAAGAACAGGCTATGAGAATTGTTGATTTCTTATGCGGTGCAACTCATGCTCTTAACGGTAATCAACAAAAAATCGGTGATTCTGTATTTATTTTTACACCAAACAATGTTTCATTGAGTTCAGAATCACAAAAAAGCAAATTTATCAGAGATGCTTTGTGGAACCAACCGCAATAGTTTTCTAAAACAAATTTCATACTCATAAAGAATAGTTGGGGATATAATTAAGAGCCGCGTATCGATTACAGCGGCTTTTTTCTTTTGTTTTTGAAATCGCAGTGCCGGTAAGGCGTATAAAAGCAGCAAAATAAAATATTTGTTGCAAAATTACAATGTTGCTTTTATGATATATATATTGGACTTTGAAAAGCGGATTTTGAGCGGCTGTAAGGACTCCGTTTCGAGTTGACTAAATGTCAAGTCGAAATGGTGGCAGGCTAAGTCAAAAGCGTAGCTTTTGCGTGCCGTATAGAAATTAAACCCGGTGCCTATGTGAACAAGGTTAATAGAGTAAGGACTCCCTTCAAAAGGTGCTTGTAGCACGTTTTGAAGGGAGGTAGGCAAAGTGAAAAACGAAGTTTTTCCGTGCCGTATAAAAATTGTGAAACTTACAAACGAACAACCTTGTGAACGTCAATAATCCAAGGAAATTTGGACTTTGCCGATGTGGCACTCTGCCGAGAAAAACGATTGAGTATCGTTTTTCGAGAGGCGTACGAACGATAGTGAGTACCTTCGCCATTGAGGCGCGATAATTGAACTTTGTAAACTTAATTTGGACTTTGCCGATGTGGCGAAATGGTAGACGCACACGCTTCAGGTGCGTGCGAGGAAACTCATGGGGGTTCGAGTCCCTTCATCGGCAAGTTTTAAAACAATGA
>CALUQS010000057.1 GCA_944322975.1 Candidatus Gastranaerophilales bacterium | reverse complement strand
GTGATTTTTTCAATGATAATAGGTGTTTTTGGCATGTTCATTTTTATTCTCCAATCTTTTTTATTAAATCCTGTACTATTTTTTGATATCTGAAAAAGTTTCTATTTTCAGATATTTTTTCTTTCAGTTCTGTTTTAAATAATGCGATAGTTGTGTTAAGAGTGCTTGGGGAAGAAAACTCACATTCTATTTTCAACATTTTTCTTATGCACTTTATGTCATCGTCAAAGTTGTTTAAAATTGTTCTCATTCCAACTTTTTTCAAAAATTTTTGGATTTTCATTAAAATACCTCAAGTCCTTCTGTAAACAAATCATCATTAATATTTGAAGTAACCTCGCAAAATTTATCCTTTACAGGATTTTCACTTGAGTTGAGAATTTCATTCAGTTTGATTTTTTTACTGTTAGTTTTAAAAGCCTTTCTTATATCTTTAAATGTTCCAAGATGACGTTCTAAACGAATTGTGTTTTTAAAACTTTCAACAGTTTCAAAACCTATTGTTTCAAGGTATATTTGATTTTTAGGTGACTTATTCCTAATTAATTCTTTATATTTCAGGTATATAGCTAGGCTATCAGATGCATTTTTGGCGTGCGGCTTTATAATTAAACCTGAATTTTTGTAATCTAAAATTTTGTTTTTATGTTTTTTTTGTGTAGCTAACAGTGTAATAGCCGTGAGAGCCTCAAGAGGATTTTCTACCTCAATATCTTTTGTCACGTCAATGTAAAGAACCTGAGCTTCATCAACAAGTGAACCGTTAAACCTTAAAATTTCTGTGTCTTCTACTTTTGCAAAAACTTGATCTATATTGTTTTTATTAATTAAGCCCAAATCCGACTTTTTAGCTGTAATTTTACCACTGATATCTAAAAGGAAGGCATTGTTGAGGTATGTAATTTCTCGCACGCCTACAATATTATTTAAAAATTCTTTTTTAACTGTAGCTTTGTTTGTAAATACATCAAATACGTTTTCATTAAGCACTAATGTATTCTTTTTAGGCACCAAAAGTCGTACTCTGTCTAGAGTAATCATGTTTTTCTCCTTTTTATATTACGATTATTTTTTGAGTAATTGACAATAATAGATATAAAGTGGCGCCTAGCTTACATCTTTACAATATCGATTGTGTTTTTAATATTGTTTTTTTGTTTTTAATTATATAAATTTACAACCTTTTATTACCCATTTATCAAGTTCTGTCTTTAAAAAAATGGTTCGACGACCTAGTTTTCTATATATTTGTGTCGGCAATACTTTTTTACTAAGCCATGTATAAAGAGTATTTGATTTTAATTTCAAATATTCTGCAGCTTCGTTAACACTTAAAAAATCAGACTCTTTCATTTGTCCTCCTTATTTGATTTTCTTAATTAAATCAACAAATAAAGAGTTTTAAAAGAGAGTTCACCCCTCAATTTACACCTCAAAATTTATTAATTAATATAATGTGTTTTTCAAAGCTTTTATAATATCTTTGAAGTTTGACTGTTCTTCAATATCCATAACAGTCTTTATTTTAGGAGCTAGTTTGTTTTTATTATTTTCAACAGATTTAACAGAAATTCCTATTTTTTGGGCAATTTCTTTATTTGAAAAGTCTTCTAAAGTCAGTTGCAATATTTCTTTTTCTCGTTTTGTCAGAGATGCACTATGACAAAGTTTTTCAAATATCACTCTTTTATTTGCCAAATTTTTGCTTTCATTTTTTAAAAGCAAAGACAACTTATCACAAATTTCCTTAATCGCAATAGCTATAAAATATATGTTTAATCCTTTAAGTTCGTCATTGGACAATATATATTCTCGTAAAACATAAAAACAAGCATAATCCCCGATCTTCTCTTCGATTTTTGTAAGGGCCTTTATGCAATTTTCGTACAAATTTTTATCAAGTTCTTTATATTCAGAATCCAAGTACGCACTAACTTTAACTAAAGCTGCAAAAATCTCGTAACTAAAAATAAAATGTTGAACAGTTTTATCTTCAATATCAGTCAAAACCAATTCTCTTTTCCTATCTGTTACCTCTAATAACTTGGCTAATGTTTCAGGCTTATCTTCAAAACGTTTAATAAGAATTTTTTCTTGATCTGTTATTTTGTATAGTTCAGATCTATAAGACACAACCCTTTTATAAAGAACGCTGGTTATTGGACCATTTATGTTAAATTTTGTTAGGTTTAAATAAGTATAATTATATCCATCATATTGAAGAATATTTTTATAATATTCTGTAACATAGTTCCATTGTTTCCTAAATTCATCGGAGTCTATAAATTTTTCACACTTATTATGATTGTTTATTAGTTCATTTTTGAACAAATCATTGTCAATAAGAAATTTATAAAAATTTTTCAATAAATCTTCAAATGCAGGACTTTTATCATCAGGATGTTCAAAAAAATCGCGACAACTCTCCTCACAAAAAACTCTCGTTTTTTCATAATATTCTTTAACCTGTAGAGCAAGCTCATCTATATTTAAAATAAATTGCATTTGGGATTTCGACTGTATTTTGACGTTAATAATTAATTTTTACTAATTTCGATTAATATACATGAATCATAAAAATACAAAAAAATAAAGAATAATCGAATTCAGTCGAAATAAAATACAATATTTAATGACCTTGCCAAGGAAGGGGTCGCGAGTTCGAGCCTCGTCTCTCGCTCCATTTTTAAGATAACACCCGATAGGGTGTTTTTTAGTATATAGAGAGACAGAGGCGAGAACTCAAGTAGAGTTCGAGCGGATTTTGAGCAGCTGTGGAGTCGAGTCTGTAAAACAGACGAGCGAACAGCTATGTGAACAAGGTTAATGAAGTGTAGAATTTTAGAATAAAATTCGAAACGGAATACTAAACCTTGTGAACGCCAATAATCCAAGACAGCCTCGTCTCTCGCTCCATTAAAAAATAAGCACCCGTCAGGGTGCTGTTTTTTTATAGTTAGAGATAGAGCGAGAAGTTGCAATTTGGCGAGTTGCGTGAGCGAGCTGAGGCTGGAGTGTTTTTGTTTATAGTGACAAAGTCACTTGAACAAAACACAGAATTGCCGTTACACGCGAGCAAACAAGACACGAGTCTCGTATTTTGTTCCATTTTTAAGACAACACTCTATGGTAGAGGTAGAGTTT
The DNA here is from genome assembly GCA_944322975.1 of Candidatus Gastranaerophilales bacterium. Lineage (GTDB taxonomy): Bacteria > Cyanobacteriota > Vampirovibrionia > Gastranaerophilales > Gastranaerophilaceae > Limenecus. Next base: position 10,613 of record CALUQS010000057.1, on the reverse strand, counting down.
GCTAAGAGTGTAAAGCAGTAGCAGTTTAATCGATTGCAAAATAAAATTTTAGAAATTCCCGTGGCCCGGGCTTGTCGGGCTTTTTAGCATACTGTAAAGTCGAAGTAACTAATCAATATCAACAGGCGAACGGTTAATTGCATCAATTGCCGCGCGTGCGTTTTGTACAAGTTCATCAGAAACATTTGGTATAACCGTCAGTTGTCTTAAAACATCTATTGTTCTTTTAAAACAGCGTACAACATCTCCTTCACCTGAGGGAACCTGTTCAACAAGCTCTTCCCATTCACCGCCGTTTACCCAGTATTCAATCAACGGGGAATAGTAAGAATTAATATACATTTCTGTATCTATATCAAAATCACGCTGCAATACAGTGAGCCTGCGTCTTATATCTTTAATTTTATTCAGAGCTTTTCTTGTACCTTTGCTTATCGGTATTTCGGGGTAAACATCCGCTCTTAAATCTTCTGTTGTTATGGCACAAATTACAGAAGCCAGTTCATCAATTTTAAGGGTATCTAATATGCCGCTAAGGATTATTTCAGCAAGAAAAAGCTCGTTTTCCGCACGGATTGCACCGATTGTGAGTCCTTTCTCATTCGGGTATCTGTTTTCTAAATATCCGGCTTTTTCCAGAGCATAAGTATGGTTCAAAAATTTGCGCCAGTAGATATCTTTTTCATATTCTATTGTTTTTTCAAGTTTATCCGCACGTTTTTCAAACCTGTCTAAAAGTTCTGTCTGTTTCATGTGTTTGCGATACAATTTGCAGGTATCACACTGGTACGACTGCACTGTATGCAAAAGTTGTTTTGTTTTGAACTCAAAGTCTTTAAAATATTCAACACTTTCCGGTTTCTTTTTATTAACCTGTTTGCGCATAATTTTAACTGTTTTTCTTTGTTCAACATAAGTATTTCGCAGTTTGTTATATTCGAACATGTCCTTAGCGGTTCTGTTAAAAGGACATTTAAATGATTTAAAATTTTCTATTTCATCATTAATTTCCTGCATCTGTTTCATCAAGGGAGTAAGCCTTGTTGTAGAAGAATAATAGCCAAAACTTTTTAGTATAAGTTCTTTTGCTTCGTCAAGAGTGAATCTTTGCAAAAGATTGATAACCATTGAGTAAGTCGGAGAAAACCGGCTTTCTAAGGGGTTAGCCTCGCTTGTAACAAGCTGCGCGACTTCTTCCGGAGATTGAAAAGCCGTGCCGATAATTGTTACATACCCTATTTCATCCATTCCGCGGCGCCCTGCACGGCCTGACATTTGTAAAAATTCACTCGGGGTGAGCATTCTGTGTCCGGAATCCGTACGTTTTGAAACAGCGCTGATAACAGTTGAACGTGCCGGCATGTTGATTCCGGCAGCTAAGGTTTCTGTGGCAAAAACGACTTTTATTAACCCTTTTTGAAATAATTTTTCCACAAGCACCTTCCAGCCCGGCAGCAGTCCGGCATGGTGGGAGGCTACGCCGCAAAGTATGTATTCAAGATGTTTGTTGTTATACAAATACGGGTTTTCAGCAATATAATCATCAACTATGTGTTTTATTTCTTTTTGTTCGTCAGGTGTTGTAAGACAAAGCCCCGCACATTTTTCCATTTGTTCATCGCATTTTTTTCGGGAAAAAGTAAAATATATTGCGGGCAGCATATTTTTTTTATGCAATATTGAAACAACATCTTTTGCCACCTGTCTTTGCGGCATTTTAGAGCGTCTTCCAAAATACTTTGCCTTTGATTCAGGTTTGATTTTTTTGTTTAGTTTTCCGTCAGGAGTAAGCAGAGGCAAAATATCGTTTGGTTTTGATGAATCATAGTAATAGTACCTCAACGGAACCGGACGAAAATCAGTGTATACAAGCTCTGTTCTTGAATGAACCGTGTTAATCCAGTCGGTAAGCTGTTGTGAATTGGCAACTGTAGCAGAAAGAGCAATTATTTGTACATTTGTCGGGCAATAAATAATACTTTCTTCCCACACAGTGCCTCTTTGTTCGTCATTCATGTAATGGACTTCGTCAAGCACTACATATCGTACATCTTTTAAGTTGTCGGATACAGAGCCGAAATTTGTACCGTAGAGCATGTTTCTGAAAACTTCGGTTGTCATAACGACTATTTGAGCATTCCGGTTTATTGATGTATCACCGGTTAACAGCCCTACTTTATCAGTGCCGTATTTTTCTGAAAAGTCACTGTATTTTTGGTTAGACAGAGCTTTTAGAGGTGTTGTGTAAAATATTCTGTGCCCCTCATTCAATGCTTTGTGTATTGCCATTTGTGCAATACAAGTTTTTCCGGCACCTGTAGGAGCACATACAACAACACTTTTACCGTTGTTTATATGAAACAGTGCTTCTTCTTGAAAATCATCAAGTTTGAAATCAAATTTATATTCGGGCATATATCTTCCAACTTATTTATTTGTTTTTATATATATAATGCCACAGAAATAACAGATTTAAACTACTTTTTATATTGCAAAAATTCGTTTAATTCTTTTATAAGCTCGTTTATATCTTCATTAAAATCATTATTAACAGTTCCGCATGAAGGTGCGGATGCTTTTAGTGAATTTTGTAAAGTTTCTGTTTCTTTTACAACTCTTTGGACTTCTGTTTTGTTACCGCTATTTGCTGCATTGAAGGCTATTGCGTAAATGGTCTGTGAAAGGTTTTCTAAAGCTTTGCATTTGTCAACAGAACTATCTTTGCCTTCTAATACAGCCATACAGCTGTTTTGTATTCCGTAAATTTTTGTTATTTCTTCACTGTCAGGTGCATATGATGCCCCGTCAAATATTTCATAAGCCGGTGAATAATGAGCTGTTTCAAGGCTTATACACCCTTTAGGATTTTGTATTTTATTAAAGAAAAACGCTGAACCTATTAATCCTGCAACAATAATCACTAATATTACAGAAAGTACAATCAACATATTTTTTTTCATAAATAACTCCTGAGTTACATTTTTCATTTAATAAAAAAATTATAAATTTTTTAAATCCGCTTGTCAATTTAAAACAGCCGGAATAAAAGCATAATTGGAAAAGGCGCGTTTTTTAAACGCACCTTTAAAACGAATTTTAACCGTCTCGAGCTATATTATATTTTCTTTAATAGCTTTAACAGCGGCCTGTACACGGTCATCAACACATAATTTCTGTAGGATACTGCATACATGAGCTTTTGCCGTGTGGACTGACACGATTAACTCTTTTGCTATTTCCGTATTGCTTTTGCCTTTTACAAGGAGTCTTAAAACTTCAAACTCTCTTTCTGTGAGTTGCGCCCTTGCATCAGAAATATCAGCACAGTTGTGTAAAATAGTGCTTTCAGGTTTCGGGAAAAGATTCAACGCAGCCTGTGCAACTGCAGAATCAAGCCAACACGCACCTTTTGCAACATTTCTTATAACAGAAGACAGTGTTTTAGGGTCGATATCTTTTAAACAGTATGCGGACGCCCCTGAACCGAGTGCAGCAAGAACCTCTTCTTCTCTGTCATGAGAAGTTAATATTATTACCTTAGATTCCGGAGAGATTTCTTTAACCTTTTGTGTTGCTTCAATTCCGTTCATTTCCGGAAGCCCCAGATCCATCAGAACTACCTGAGGTTTAAGTTTTTGGATAATCTCCAACCCTTTTATTGCGTCCTCGGCCTCGCCCACTACTTTAATGTTTTCAAACTCATTGATTGTAGAGCGCAAGCCTACTCTTGTTAATTTGTAATCCTCAACAATAACTACGTTGATTAATCCCGTATCCTGCTCATAAGTTGTTGTTAACATGTCAGACCTTTTCCTTTCTTAAATGTCAAATACAAATTAAAATTTGTATAAAGTAGAGTAATAAATTTAAGCTCATGACATTATTAACGATTAAAAGTTTAATAGATATTAACCAACTCGGCGATATTTTTCAAAAGAGTACTTGAATTCAATATTTGTCCAATCATATAAAAAGAACCTGAAATGATTATTAACGGGTGCTTGTTTTCTGTTATAAGGTATTCTAATTCTCTTAAATTTAACGGCAAACCTTCCGGCTCAGATTCTTTTAATATTTCGCAGGGAACACTCGACGGGTATTCAAAATTGTAAAAATATACCTCGTCATCGTCATTAAATAGCGTAGACATAACCTTTTTAAAGTCTTTTGTTTTTAAAGCCCCGTATATCCATACCTTTTTTTGTTCAGGAAAATAGTAATCGAGACTCTGTCTTAAAACTCTTGCCCCGTCAGGGTTATGTGTACCATCCAGTAGAAGATTAAACTTTGGAACATACTGCATACGGCATGGCCAGATTACTTCTTTTAGAGCTTTTTTTATTGCATTATCATCAATTTCATACCCGCTTTGGTTTAGATAATTGACTGCCCCAAACACAAGTTGCAGATTCTGTTTCTGCCATAAACCCAGCAGGTTAAACTCATATTTGCCGCCATCATATATGGCATAGTTTTTTTTATTTTCAAAGCAGAGTTCAACTTTTTTTTGCGGAGTCAAAACAATGCTGTTTTTTTGTTGCGCAATATTTTTTACTGTTTCAAAACCGTTGTTATCCGGACTGATTAAAACAGGATATCCGTTTTTTATTATACCGGCTTTTTCATAAGCTATTTTTTCGATTGTATTGCCCAGCCTGTCAGTGTGGTCAAGGCTGATTGATGTAATTATTGATAAAATGTTTTTGCTTATTGCAGAGGTCGCATCTAATCTTCCCCCCAGTCCTGTTTCTATCACACAGATATCAGTTTCTTTATCTGCAAAATGTTTAAAAGCAGCGGCGGTTAAAAGTTCAAATTCCGTAAGATAAATTCCGTTTATTTTGGCCTGTATAGAGACTTCTGTTATTAAATCAGCAAAATCGTTTTTGGAAATATTTACCCCGTTGATTTTTATTCTTTCTGTATATTCGAGTATATGCGGGCTTGTGTAAAGACCTGTTTTATAACCGGCACAGGTCAAAATCTTAGAGAGTATTGCACAAACAGAACCTTTTCCGTTTGTACCTGCAACATGTATAATGTTAAGTTTTTCCTGAGGATTCCCCAAAAGTTCCAGCACTTTTGATATCCGCTCAAGACCGAGACAGATATGGAATTTTTCCTGTGAGGTAATCAAATTTATTGCTTTTTCATAGTTTTCATTTTCCATACTACACATTTTACGATATAATCAAAAACATGAATACTATGGATAAATTAAGTTTTTATACTGCCCTGTTTGCGGCGAAGACTATAAGCAGAGGACTTCATTTAATAAAAAGTTCCGGCACCTCTCTTCCCGGAGTGGCTGCTTTAAAACTTTCCAAAAACTTTTTATCTTTTTTGTCAAAATACTGTGAAAAAAATATTGTTACAATAACCGGAACAAACGGAAAAACAACAACAGCAGGGTTGTTGGCGCATATTTTAAAAACCGCCAAAAATACCGTATTGCACAATGAAAAAGGCGCAAATATGCTCTCAGGCATTGCCAGCTCTCTGGCTGTTAACTACAAGCCTTTTTCAAAATTCGATTATGCGGTCTTAGAGTCTGACGAAGCATATTTGACTAAATTGTATGATTATATAAAAGCTGATTACCTGCTGGTGACAAATCTTTTCCGTGACGAGCTGGATAGATACGGAGAACTTGATACTACTGCTAAAAAAATCCAGCAGGCTATAGACAAAAATCCGGAGCTTAAAATATTTATTAATGCTGACGATCCAATGTTGTACGACCTTGGTTCTCAAAATAAAAGGATTTTTTACGGGTTTGAAAAAATTACATATAAAACCGCTGCCGCTGAATCACAAGCACCTGCAGAGGCTGTAAATTGCTCCTGCAAAGCTGATTTGACATATGAACAAAGATATTATGCGCATATCGGAAAATATTACTGCGAAAAGTGCGGCAGAAAAAGGCCGGAGCCTGATTATAAGGGTGAAGTTATTGTTTATGACAATTTTTCAGAGATTTATATACAACGCAAAAATGATGATAAAACCAAAGAACTATATTTCAGAGTACCTCTTATCGGTTTGTATAACGCATACAATGCATTAGCTGCAATAAGCGCCGCTGTTGAATTCGGAATCTCTCCATATATAATCCAACAGGCGCTGCATTCATACAAATCAGTTTTTGGCAGAGCCGAAAAGTTGAATTACAACGGCAGAAATATCCTTGTACAGTTAATAAAAAACCCTACAGGAGCTTCTGAGGTTTTAAGGACTATTAATAAAAACACCTGCGACGCGCTTTTGATTATCATTAACGATAATTATGCAGATGGACGGGATGTATCATGGTTGTGGGATGCAGATTTTGAATTATTAAAAGACTATTCCAATAACATAACAATCAGCGGAATAAGAGCCTATGATATGGCTGTCAGGATGAAGTATGCCGGCTTTGATTGTGAAAAAATCAAAGTTGTTGAAGATATTAAAACAGCAGTTTTTTCAGCCATCGACAGTATAAATGAGGGAGAAAAACTTTTAATTATGCCGACATATACTGCTCTGTTAGAAATGCAAAAGTTTTTAAAGAATAACTCTTATCCTTTTTCAAATAAACAATAGTATCTGATGGAAACTAATTTGTTCAATCAGAATATTTCTCTGCATTACAATGCTGACGCTGTGTTATAAGCAATTGTAGGTTGGGATGGGGGGCATAGGCTCTGAGCGGCTTAAGGTGGGCAAAGCTTAAATACCCCCTCTCCCGCTGGGAGAGGGAAGGGGTGAGGGCTGGCAGAACAACTCTAACTCTACAACCAAGACAGATGTCCGGGGTGAGGCTAAAGAATTCACCTTAAACAGTCTCCCTCTCCCGCTGGGAGAGGGTTGGGGTGAGGCTACAGAATTCACCTTAAATATTCTCCCTCTCCACCTTCGGGGGAGAGGGCTGGGGTGAGGGGGCAACAAGTAAAAGGCTTGGTGTGATGGGGTATTCAACAAAAAACGCGTAAAAATCAAAAATCTTAAATCACCTCAAAACTCTTTGCAAATCGAGCTTTTAGCCGATTTAATCGTTCCATGTTTGTAACAAATTTGTAACAAATAGCATATAAAGTGTTTAAGATTTAAAAAATTGGGTATTAATTATATATAAAGTTTATATAAATACAGGAGTTAAGAAATGGATAAAATTCACGATAAAAATAAGTCAAAACCCTTGTCTCCCAACGATTTGCAAGTTTCGGGGGGGGGGGTAAAAATACCCCTATGATAGAAATTACAAATATTTCCGGCATGTTGGATTGTGAAAACACCCCTCTTGTGTCCGACTCCACCGCAGGATGTTTCAGTATGACAAAAAATACAGAGGGCCGGGGTGAGGCTAAAGAATTCACCTTAAATATTCTCCCTCTCCCGCTGGGAGAGGGTTGGGGTGAGGGCTGGCAGAACAACTCTAAGCCTACATCCAAGACAGAGGGTTGGGGTGAGGGCAAATACTGGCAAAAGGCCTTGCAGACTGCAACCTTATCTCTTGCCCTATCATTCTTCATCGCAGCACCGGTGTGCGCAGCAGACACACCGCCTGTGCCGACATTAGACCGCGTAAAGGCTGAAAATACAACATTTATCAACTCTGCACACTCAACATATACATTGACAGAAATAACAGACCAGTATGCAGACTTGCCTGAAAACGCAATTAAAGTAAACATCGGCGACAAATCCTATTACTATACCCCGAACGCAGGTGACGACACTAATGCATTAAAAACAATAGCAGCTACAGCGGGTTCGGTATTGGAAGAAACAACTGACCCGTCAAAAGCTTTATACACAACCCCTGATGGTAAGTATTATACGTACAATACCGACAAATTGCCAAACTCGGGCTATAAACTCACACCTTACACCCGTCCGGATGAAAGCGACCCTCTGCCTGATAACGTAATCACTTTGTACAGCAAAAAAGATGTAATCAAGTACTATGACCCAACAACAGGTGAAGAAGTCTCTTCTGACGCTTTGCAAGAAGGTGTGGACTATAAACAGGTAACAACAATTGAAACCACACCGCAATACTATACAGTAGAGCTAAACAAAACCCAATACGGCGACCCTAACGGCACAACAACCCTAACCTACGGCTGGGAAAAGAATACAGATACGGGAGTATTAGAGTTTAAGTCCAACCCGACAACACCCGTGGGACAGACAATAACGTATAAATATAACCCCGACTCCTTTACTCAAAAAGTAGAAGGTCAAATAAGTGAAGAAACTGTCACAAATCCATCGGGTACTTCTTCAGGTGCTCCATACATATTTAAAAATGAAAACGCATATGTCAATACTGACGAAGAACCTAAAAGCATAGATAATATTTTATTTAAAGACAACAAAAATATCGGCACATTAGAATCAACAACATCTGGTAGCAAATACGGACAGGTTTCAGGCGGAGCCGTTTATAACAGCGGCGAGCTGACTTCAATAACAGGCGCGTTTATAAATAATTCAGTAGAAGCACAGTCAATAGCAACAAGAGGCTATGTGAATAATTATGCTTATGGAGGAGCTATATATAACTCTGGAACAATAGGAGATATAGCAGCAGATTTCATAGGCAACTATGCAACAGTATCAGGAACATATTCTTATGAATATGGCGCCAGTGGAGGGGCAATTTATAATAATGGAAGAATTGAAGATATAACGGGTAATTTCATAGGTAACTATGCGTCTTCCACAGATTATCCTGTTTATGGTGGGGCTTTATATAACGAAGGAACAATCGGTGATATAACAGGCGATTTCATCGGAAACTATGCGCTTGCTATTGATTCTTCTTCCTATGGCGGGGCTATTTATAACGCTGGTGATTATGATAATTCTGCTAAAATAGGAAATATAACAGGCAATTTTATAGGCAACTATGCGTCCAGCGATGGCGGGGCAATTTATAACAGAGAAGGAACAATCGGAGATATAACAGGCGATTTCATCGGCAACTATGCTTCTTCGACTCTTTCTTACAGTGCCTATGGCGGGGCGATTTATAATTATGAAGGAACAATCGGAGATATAACAGGCGATTTCATAGGTAACTATACATCGTACAAAGGTGGAGCTATTTATAACAGAGGAACAATCGGAGATATAACCGGCGATTTTATAAGTAATTATGCATATTCTTATGGTGGTGCTTTACATAACTCGGGAATAATCGGCAATATAACTGGTGATTTTATAAATAACTATGTATATGGTGGTGATCTAAGAGGTGGCGCTGTTAGAAACAAGGGAATAATCGGAGATATAAGCGGTGATTTTATAGGTAACTATGTGTCGACTTCTAATGATTGGAGTTCTGCCGAGGGTGGAGCGATTCATAATCGCGGACAAATCGGGAATATAACAGGAGATTTTATAGGTAATTATACATCTTCAGCTGATAGTTGGGCTAATGGGGGTGCGATTGTAAATACTAATTCATACTATGGTTCATCTGATCATGATAGCGAGGGACTATCCTTAGAATATGCTGGGACTATTGAAGATATAACAGGCGATTTCATAGGTAACTATGTGTCTTCTGGCGGTGAGGCAAGGGGCGGTGCGATTTATAATGCTGGAGGAACAATCGGAGATATAACAGGTGATTTCATAGGCAACTATGCGTCTTCCACAAATTCTTATGCCTATGGCGGGGCGATTTTTAATGCTGGAACAATAGGTTCCAAAGATGAAAATAATAATATTATCGGCGGCATAATCAATTCTAATTTTATAGGCAACTACGCTAAATCTGAAAGCGGTGAAGCCAAAGGCGGTGCTATATATACAGAATCTGACCTTAATATAATAGCACAAGACGGAGGTCAGTCAGTATTTAGCGAAAACTACACAGAATCAAACGGAGTGAAAACACCTAATGCAATATATGCTGCAAAGTCATATTCTGGTTCTACACAAAAAAACGTTAATTCTATTGATAAAGATACGGTTATATACACAACAACGCAGACTGACAGTATACCAACATTAACATTGGATTCCAATACGAATGGTGTAATTGTGTTTAACGACACAATAGAAGGTGATACTAATACATCAACAGTAATACGTGGAGATTTAGTTGTTGATTCTTACTATCAGGACAGATATGGGGAAACAGTTGAAAAATTTATCGAATACGTGAAAACAGACTGGCAGCCATACTGGTATGAAGAAGGAATGACAGATGAAGAAATTCTCACCGAGGCATTTGACAGAGGGTATCTTGAATCGACCAATGAACAAACCATATCAGAAACAACCGACGGCTATGACCTTCACCTCACAGGCGATAGCAGCGGGAAAATAATCCTGAACAACGACATAATCAATGCAGACATTTCTCTTGACAATACTAATCTTTACTTAGGCCGTGAAAATGTCTTTGATAACAGTGTTTCATTGTCGTTAAATTCCGGCTCAATCTATCTTAACAACAACTCGGTGGGCACAATGCATGTCCCTGTCCTGAACCTCAACGGAGATACAAATATTTCCGTAGATGTTGACCTTGCTAATGTCGAAATGGACAGAATAACAGCAGATACATACAACGTAGTTGAAGACGCTAACTTGAACGTTAACAACCTCGTATT
>CALUQS010000056.1 GCA_944322975.1 Candidatus Gastranaerophilales bacterium | reverse complement strand
GTTACTAAGAATGTTATTGCTCAGCGCACCGCCGTTTTGTGTAACAGTGCCGCCGTTATTTTTGAAAGACGAGTTATCAATCAGCATATCGCCGCTATTGAAAACAGCACCGCCTTCTATTTTTGCAGTGTTACCTTCAAAACTGGAGTTATAAATATGCGCAACGCCGTCATTGCCGTCGCCTGATGTAACACCGGAATTAAAAATCGCACCGCCGCGTCCTTCTGTCGCCTGATTGCTGCGGAAGGCAGAATTGCGGACTGTCAATGTACGTGTAACATCAACGGCTTCCGTACCGTTGTTATAAATCGCACCGCCGCCGCCTGTAGAGGCTGTAACATGGTTGTTTTCAAAAATTGAATCTGTAATGACCAGAGTCATATCCTTATCAGGCTCAACCGCATTATCGAGATTGTATAATGCGTTGGCAACAGCACCGCCTGAGGCACCTGCGCTGTTATAAGAAAAATATGAGTTAGAAATAGTCATATCAGCACTGTTTAATACAGCACCGCCCTGACCTACCGTTGATGTTGAGCCTACAGCTGAATTGTTTTTAAATATTGAATTTGAAATGGAAGTGTTGCCGACACGGTTGGAAACAGCACCGCCAAAGCTGTAAGCGCGGTTATTTTCAAATGCTGAATTTGTTACAGTAAGAGACGGATTTGTGTTGTCTCCGGATACATAGTTATCTATAGCGCCGCCAAATCCCAGCATTCCTCTGGATTCCTGAGAAGTGTTGTTGTTAAAATAAACCCTGTCAATGGTTAAACTACCGGTATTTTCGATAGCACCGCCGTTACCTTCAACTTTGTTGCCGGTAAAAGAGCTTTTAAACGCGGTAGAAGTGTATGAACCTGTTTTTACATCGGTAATACCCGAGGTTGAACCTTTAACGGTCATTGTGCCGCCGTCATTATCAATAGCAGCGCCGCTGTTACGGGTAGCGCTTACGCCGTCTATGTTGCTAAAATTAGTATCGGTAATTGTTGTTGCGGCACCGTTCTGGTTTTCTATAACAGAGCCTGACAATGCATTGTCAGAAGTAATTGTATGACCGTTGCCGTTGATATTATAAGTACCGGTGCTGTCAGGGACAGGCGGCAATGTCATTGTGCTGTCAGCGGTGGTGTCACCTTTAAGCTGCATATTTGCCGGCGTTTTTGACAACTGGCTGTTTAAATCTGTCCAATTATCGTCTGCAAATGCACAGGAGCCTGATGCAAAAAGCATAATTGCACAGGTTAGAACCACACTTTTTCTTAATTCTTTTACTTTAATCTTTCTCATATTTTTTATTCCACTCTATTCAATTTTATAAAATTTATTAGTGCAACGTTATTTATATATAATAAAACCAAGTCTTATATTTTATCATCGCACAAAAACATTAAAAAATTCAAAAACTTCAAAAAACATTACAATTTGTACATATAGTATATATCAGTGTATACATTCAATAAATTTGGATGCCCCCCCTCACCCCAAGCCTCTCCCCCGAAGGTGGAGAGGGGGAATAATTAAGGTGAATTCTGTAGCCTCACCACGGCCCTTTACTTATTGCCCCCTCACCCCAGCCCTCTCCCCCGAAGGTGGAGAGGGGGCTTTACTTTGTTGTTGTAAAATAATTTTTATACGGCACGCAAAAGCTACGCTTTTGACTTAGCACCTCTCATAAAAGCAACATTTAGTTGCTTTTATTCGGCAGAGTCTCTATTCAAAACGATACTCAATCGTTTTGAACAGAGTTCTTGCTCCCAGATGGCGAGGGAGAATAATTAAGTCGGCACCGGATCTCTATATGAAATTATTTTATATTACAAACTGTCCGTCTTTGTAGATTAATTTGTCATCAGCATAAATCTCGCCGCCGTTTTTCATATTTTTTATCAAATCCCAGTGCAGACCGGATACATTTTTTCCTCCGGCTTCAGGGTAAGACGCCCCTAACGCCATGTGTATTGCACCGCCGATTTTTTCATCAAAAAGAATATTTCCGGTTATATCCTGTATCATATAGTTTGTGCCGATGGCAATTTCGCCGACAAAACGTGACCCCTCATCCATATTAATCATATCAAGTAAATAATCCTGACCTTTTTGCGCCGTTGCCTCGACAACTTTTCCGTTTTCCAGACGCAGACGGACTTTTTGGGCTTCGTTGCCTCTGTAAATTTGAGGGAAGTCAAAATAAATTGTACCGCTTGCGCTGTCTTCCACTGGCGAAGTATAAATTTCTCCGTCAGGGAAATTGCACTGACCGGAACAATTGAGCCATTTTCTGCCCCGGGTATTAAAGGTTATATCTGTTTCTTCTCCGGTTATACGGAGTTTTGTTGTTGTGTTTAAATAATCGGCAATGCGCTGCTGTTCTCTGTCAATTTCTTTCCACTTTTCTATCGGGTTCTCCAGATGAAGATAGCAGGATTTTATCAAAAAGTCAGTGTAATCATCTAATGACATTTTTGCTTCCTGTGCAAGCGCATTTGTCGGAAAGTCCGCTATAACCCATTTCAGGCTGCCTTCCGCCGAACGTTTAAGCATTAAATTAGACAGTTCTCTTGTTGCTGCAGAACGTTTTGCCATTTTTTTTGAATCGGCTTTTGCCATTGTTTTTGTGTTTGTCGGTGCACCTATAGAAATGAACTTTGTTGCTGTCTTATATTCAAGTTCTGTCATAGGGTCTATATAAGCAAGCTGTTCATCCGATGCATATTTAATAAAAGTTTCGTTTAAACCTTCCATTGCCGCATGGACAACAGGATGTCCGCCTTTTTGCAATACCTGTTTATAAATTTCTTTAACAAGCGGCTGTGCCTCATGGCTTGTTGCCCTTATTATTGTTAAATCACCGGGTTGCACGTCTACAGAATATTCTACAAGAACATTTGCATATTTTGACCAGAGTGTGTTTTCCATCTTTAAACTCCTTGCTCAGCTGATATATGAATAAATTATATTACTTTTTATAAATATAGTAAATTGTGCCAAAGACATATACGGCCGGCAAAACAGTAATCTGCACCTCAACAAACTCGTTATGTCACGGCTCAATAAGTTATCGGTGTCAGTTGACTATATGAAATTCGCCTGTTACATTATTTTTTCAAGCCCGTATACAAAATCATTGTGCGCAGCAACGTATTTTATGGCAAGTTTTACACCGTCCATGTAACATTTTCTGTCCATAGAGTCGTGACGGATGGAAAAAATCTGTCCTGAGGCGCCGAATAAAACTTCCTGCGACGCAATATATCCGGGCATTCTTACAGAATGGATATGAATATCGGAATACGATTTGCCGCCGCGTGCACCTTTTATGGTTTCTGTTTCTTCGCAATTTCCGTCAGTGAAAGTCATTTTGCCGGATTCTGACATCATTAGAGCTGTTTTTATTGCTGTGCCTGACGGTGCGTCTTTTTTTTGATTGTGGTGCAGTTCAATTATTTCCGCATTATCAAAGTACTTTGCTGCCTGTTTTGCAAACATCATCATTAACACCGCGCCTGTTGAAAAATTCGGCGCAATCAAACAACCAAGCCCCTTTGACTGTGACATTGCGTTTAAAATTTCTATTTGTTCATCAGAAAGCCCTGTTGTGCCGATTACGGGTCTGACCCCGTTTTCAAGACAAATTTTTGCATTTTCAAAAACAGACGACGGCTGTGTAAAATCGACCATAACGTCGGGTTTGTGCATTTCTATTGCGGATTTTAAATCACCCACAATTCTTACCCCGGAATCAGAACACACATTTGCATCAATATTGTTTTTGTCTACGGCACAAACAAAGGACAACTCGTTATCATTGCAGACAGCCGCTGTTACTTCTTTGCCCATTTTTCCCATAGCACCGATTACACCGACTTTTATCATAAAATTTTCCTTTCATTAATATTTACCAAACTAAAGCAAAAAACATTAACACAAAATTAACTAAACAGCGCTTTTACAAAATCATGAGCGTCAAAATCTTTGAGGTCTTCCATTTTTTCGCCGACCCCGATTAATTTCACGGGCAGATTCATTTCCTTTGCTATAGAGATGATAATACCGCCCTTGGCCGACCCGTCCAGTTTTGTTAAGGCGACAGAGGTAAGATTTACGCATTCCGTAAACACTTTTGCCTGAGAAAGTCCGTTTTGTCCGGTATTTGCGTCCAATACAAGGATTGATTCTCTCAATGAATCCGGCGCATTTTTATCAATAACAGCTTTGATTTTTGAAAGCTCCTGCATGAGATTAAACTTGTTTTGCAGCCTGCCCGCTGTATCAACAAGAATCACATCGTAATTTTCTTCTTTTGCTTTTTTGATTGCGTCAAATACAACAGAAGCAGGGTCAGCCCCGTCGTTCCTGACAATATCAGCGCCGGCGCGTTTGCTCCAAATATCAAGCTGTTCTTCCGCAGCGGCACGGAAGGTGTCGCCCGCCGCAACCAGAACTTTTTTACCCTGCTGTCTGAATCTGTGTGCCAATTTGCCTATTAATGTGGTTTTGCCGGCACCGTTTACTCCGACAATGAAATATATATTCATTTCATTATCTTTGCCGTTGAGTTGTGTAGAGCCTGTGCTGTCAAGTATTGATGAAAACTCTTTTTGAAGATACTCTCTGACCTGAGAAGGTTTCATATTGTTTTGTTTGCGCAGTTTGTCAACAATGGAAGAAGCCGTATTTACGCCTAAATCAGCTTTTATCAGAAGTTCTTCCATATCATCAAGGATAAATTCATCAAACTCTTCCTCATTTTCAACCTGTTTTACAATGTTGCCGACAAGGGTTTGAGAGGTATTTTCGATTGTCTTTTTTAAAGATTCAAAGGTAAGAGAAAAAAAGTTTTTTTTCTCGTTTTCTGATGACCGAGCCGGTTGTGAAACAGGGTTTTGAACTGTTGTTTGAGTGTTTGGCTCCGGCGATTGTTCGGGTTTTGTTTCTTTTTTCTTAAAAAAGTCAAACATTATTGCGTTTTTCCTGTATGTTTGCGGAGTTAATGTTATTTCTCCGAATAAAAATTAATCGTTATTTCTTTTTTTCTCATCAATAACTTTGCCTAAAATGCCGTTTATGAAAGAGGAAGAATCGTCTGTAGAGTATTTTTTAGCCAGTTCAAGAGCCTCGTCAACAACAACTTTTACAGGCGCGCTTTCTATATACATAAGCTCTGCAATTGCGATTCTCAAAATATCTTTATCGATTTTTACGAGTCTGTCAATATCCCACCCGCGGGCAAACTTCTGGATAAGTCCGTCAATCTCCGCGGAATGTTCTTTATACGCAGAGGCAATTTCAATAACATAGTTTTTGACATCACCCGTGTATTCAAGCGCGGTCATTTCTGCAATCTCAAGCGCAAGCACTACTTTTTCGCAAATATTTAAAAGTTCATTAAGCCGTCCGCTCAGGTCTGAAGTCATCGGCAGTGCAACGGGAATATTGTTGGATTGCAAAGGACGGGACAGGTTGACAGGGCTTTCTGCCTCGTATGTATCAACATACTCTTTCATTGCATTAATAGCGCCAACAGAAACCTTTAGCTCGTCTAAAGCATTGTTTGTAAGTGTTCTTACGGATTTTAATATAATATCTTCAAATTCTGTTTGATTGTACTGTGTAATTTTTTTATCAAATTGAGAAAACAGTATTAAAGCCAGTTCTCTTGCAGCTCTTCTTGCTTGCATAATATTTCCTTATCTAATCTTATCTTTTTCTTATTTTTTATTATATTCAAAAAAAACTATTAATAAACATGCAGATTATTAAGTTTTGTCATAATTTAATGCAGGTCTGATTTTTTATATTGTCTGAGCCGGCAGGGTGCAATTTTTATTGCACCCTGCCGTTTTGCGGGCTGGTGTTGCTAAATGTCTTGTTTTTGAGAGTAGTAGGTTTTGGTAATCTTTGATTACCGAAACATTTTCTGTTGCGGTAAATTAAAATTTAGCGCAACCTACAGACTTGTATTTAAGCAATCAGTTAGCTGTCATGCTGAACTTGTTTCAGCATCTTACCAATGATAAATGTTTATCATCAATCCCAATCCATTGATAAATCTTTAAATTCAGGATTCATCTCTTTAATCAAATTTATTTTCCAATCTCTATGCCACCGTTTTAATTGTTTTTCACGATTTAAGGCTATTTCTACAGAATCAGTTAATTCATAATATACTAATCTATCAATGTTATATCTTTTAGTAAAACCTTCAGCAAATTTATTTTTATGTTCACAAATTCTTTTTTGCAAATTTCCGGTTATTCCGATATAAAAAGAGGTCTGTGAATAATTAGTCATTATATAGACAGCATAAGTTTTGTTCATAGACTAATTATAACATGCCATACTTGTAAGATATTGTTGTCATCCCGAATTTATTTCGGGATCTTATCAGCTACGAGTTTAACTCCAAGTTGGTAAGATGCTGAAACAAGTTCAGCATGACAAAACAGATTAAGAGACTCGAACCTCTGAAAACCCAGATGATTAAAGGCTTTAGCCTGTTTTTAAAAATTTTGGGTTTTATTCTTTTTTTACTGCAAACAGTGTAAACATGCAATAAAATAGCCTTTTCGGCTCTCTTTTAGAAAAAATGGGCCCGGAGACTCTGCCGAAAAAACAAGACTAAATGTCTTGTTTTTGAGAGGTAGGAACCCGAATTTTCGAAGAAAAGTTGCGGTTCGAATCCCGACACTAAAAAAACTCCCGAAGGAGTTTTAAAATCTGGGCCCGGAGACTCTGCCGAAAAAACAAGACTAAATGTCTTGTTTTTGAGAGGTAGAACCCCGAATTTTCGAAGAAAATTTGCGGTTCGAATCCCGACACTAAAAAAACTCCCGAAGGAGTTTTAAAATCTGGGCCCGGAGGGATTCGAACCCACGACCAAGGGATTATGAGTCCCCTGCGCTACCGCTGCGCCACAGGCCCGTGGCGATGATTTATTCAATTGTTGCCCGACCCGCTTGCGGTAGCGGCGCTACCTTCCTCTCCTCGAAATGACATTTAGTCATTTCTCCTCGGCAGAGTGCCACAGGCCCGTGGCGAGGATTAATTCAATTGTTGCCCGACCTGCTTGCTATTTTTATACGGCTCGCAAAAACTTCGTTTTTGACTTAGCCCTCTCATAAAAGCAACATTTAGTTGCTTTTATTCGGCAGAGTCTCCATCAAAACGATTATCAATCGTTTTGTGCGGAGTCCTTCTGCGTTTTCTCCGATGTGATTTTTTTCATCGTTAGCGAGTGCATCAGGTCTCTCTTTGTAAAAATAAAATACCATTAACAACAATCACGGTCAAGTATATCTTTAATATTAGCACCCGTACGATTTTTGCTGCATTTTCAGCGCTAAAATTAAGCATGCATTTCTGCAAACTGTCACTGCTAAAATCTAAATCCGCCTATATCGTCAGAAGTCAGTTTATTCAATGCGCTAAGAAACTGCATGTTGCTTTTAACCTGCTCGTCTCTGTTTTTTAATTCTTTGTTATATCTCACAAACGAAGCAATAAACATTGCCGGAACAACCATAAGCGAGGAAAGCTTGTTTGCCCGTCCGAGATAAGGTCTTTTTTCAACAAATTTTTCGGCAGGCAACACGAGTTTTTTGTTAATTAACGAATTATTTAACACATTTTTTACCGGCAGATACACATGCCTGTTAGTTTTATCAACAAATTTCGGGAACAGTTCTTTAAATGAAGACGCTGTTGTTGCTATCCCTTCATTAAGCAAATTCAACCCCGTACATATAGCGCCTAAATCAACAATTGTTGCCAGTATGGGATGATTTTTATTAAAGTCGTCTAACGGTTTTACTTTAGAATTAACAGCATTTTTAGCCGCAAAAACAGACAGTCCGGTTGCTATTACACCGCCCCAGCGTCCGGCGTTAATTGCTCCGTATTTGAGTTTAGATGCCAGATTTCCTTTTTTAACCGCGCCTGCAATTACCGAATCTATTACAGGAATCGTTACAAACATTGTTTTAACAGTATTTTTGGCAACTTCAGACATTTTTTTGTCAGGAACAAAAGCGGACAATCTGTAAATTTCATCTTCTGAAAATTTAGTTTCCTCTAAATTATCAGGTTCATTATTATCTTTTTGAAAATCAACAGAATTGTCTGCGGATTTAAAACTTCTCACATTTTTAGAAGTCAAATTGTTTTGATATTTATTAAAATTGTAGTTGATTTTAGAATAAAACATGCCGGAAGCAATTCTATTTTTAGGAACCAATATAATTATACTACAAACAAATAATTTTTTTATATTAAAATTTTGGTATGAAAACATTTTTTATAAAAACCCACGGCTGCAAAGCCAACCAGCTTGAATCCTCAGTTATAAAAGAAAAACTTTTAAATGCCGGTTATAGTGAAAGCACAAAAGCTAATGACGCAGGCATTTATATACTGAATTCTTGTTCCGTTACGGAAACTGCCGACACAGAAGCCTTGCGGACGCTAAGAAACATTAAACATAAAAACCCCAAAATACTGACAGTGTTAACAGGGTGCAGCGCACAGTTGAACCCTCAGGATATTGACAAATTTGATTTTGTTGACATAATACTCGGCAACGATGACAAATTTGGCATAGTTGACGCTATAAATAACAAGAAAAATTCCGTAACAGATATTTTTAAAATAAAAAAATTCAACAATCAGCTTATACACACATATTCAAAAACACGGGGATATCTAAAAATTCAAGACGGCTGCAACAACCGCTGCAGTTATTGTACTATTCCTTTTGCAAGAGGGTTGAGCAGAAGCAATTCCGTTGAAAATATTCTGGAACAAATAAAAATTTACACTGATTCCGGAATAAAAGAGGTTGTGCTCACGGGAATCCATATAGGTCAGTGGGGTGAAGATTTTGAAAAACCCGCAGCGCTGCAGTCACTGCTTGAAAAAATAGAGAATACGGAAATTTTAAGATACAGGCTCGGGTCGCTTAATCCTCTTGAAATAACAGATGAGCTTTTAAATTTTCTCTCAAAATCCGAAAAATTTTGCCCCCATTTTCATTTATCACTTCAGTCGCTTTGTGACAGGACATTGTTTAACATGAACAGGCACTACAGTGCACAAAGATGTCTTGAGCTTATTGAAAAAATAGACACTGTATTTGCAGCGTCACTTCCGTTTATAGGCAGTGATATTATTGCGGGGTTTCCTGACGAAAGTGATGAGGACTTTGAAACTACCTGTCAAAATGCAAAAAAATCAAAACTCTCTGCAATCCATGTTTTTCCATACTCTCTTAGAAAAAATACAAAAGCAGCAATGATGGACAATCATATTCCTCTTAAAATCAAACAGCAAAGAGCTGACATTTTGCATAGAATTGCAGCTGAAAAATCAGATACGTTTATTAACAAAAACCTGGGACAAAAAGCACAAGTGCTTGTGGAAAAAAATCCCGATAAAAAGACAGGATGGCTGAAAGGGATTACAAAAAACTATTTGACCGTGTATTTAAACAGCCGTGATAAATCGCTTTGCAACACTATTCAACAGGTTAAAACAGAAAAAATTGACACTAAAAAACGTTTGATTGGAAGTTTAATATAGTAAATAACCCGCTAACCTATTGCAGGTGTTTATATGTATGACAAATGTCGTTTTTTATTACTTATACCCAAACTAATTACCGCATACATAATAATCCGTAAGGAGGCAGGGGTGAGGGTTGATAATTCCTTAATTCCTTAATTTCTCCCTCTCTTTGGGAGAGGTGCAGGGGTGAGGGTTTCTTTTTGTTCATTTCTTTCTCTTTTTTGCGATAAAAAGCTTGTAGATTGGGCTTTTACCCCAAAATATCATCTATCCAACAGTTAAATTCAAATACTACACTCATAACAAAAAATGTCATCAAAAAAAACCATGAAATTTTAAAAAATTAAAAATGCTCAAAATGCTTTGTAAATCAGGGGTTTGGGTGATTTATGCATTACGCATTTGTAACAAATTGTAAAAATATGAACCCAATTCCGTTATAAATTTTGAAAATTGGGAATTAAGTATATAGATACCTTTAAATCGAGGATTATATTATGAGCAAAAACATTAAGATAACAAAACAACTTAAAACCCTTATCTCCCAAGGCTTTACAGGTTTCGGGGGGGGGGGGTAAAAATAGCCCTCTAAAAGAAATTTCAACTATTTTAGGCACGTCATATTCTCAACTCGCGCGTCCTGTGGAGGGATTACGCGTCGAAAACCTCGAATTACCCCATAAAAACCGGCAAAACGCCCTACAAACAGCTGCGTTGTCGCTTGCGCTCTCGTTTTTCATTGCAGCGCCTGTGATGGCAGAGGTTCCTGTCACAACCTTAGACCGCGTGCAGGCTGAAAACACTGCCTTTATTAACTCTGCACACTCGACATACGCGTTAACAGAACTCACTGACGACACAACAGTGCCGGAAGGCTCTATTACAGTAAACATCGGGGATAAGGAGTATTACTACACCCCAAACGAGGGCGATAATACAACCACCTTGCAGCTTTTATCAGCAACAGGCAATGCTGCCTTGGAAGAAACAACACAAGAAAACGCTCTTTATAAAGCCCCTGACGGCAAATACTATACGTATAATGCTGATAAGTTTAAAGGTTCAGCGTATACGTTAACAGAAACAACCTCGGCTGATACTCCAAACACAATCACCCTGTATGACAAAACAGAGGTTGTAAAATACTACGACCCCACAACAGGCGAGGAGGTAGCAGCAGACGCTTTGCAAGAAGGCGTTGAGTACAAAGAAGTAACAACCATCGAAACCACGCCAAAGTATTACACAGTAGCATTAAAGCAGACGGAATACGGTCATACAGATGTTAAAGATGATACAAAGACCTTTACTGTCACTACCCCTAATGCTGATAACAGCGCTAATGCTTTTGAATATACGATAAATTACTATGTGGATAACGACAGACTGCAAACTGACAGAATTACAACAAACCAAAATGGTGCTGATATTAACAAAGATTTTGTGGGATTAAATGAAGTAACATCAGGAACTGCCCGTGGCGGCGCGATTTATAACTATAACGGAGCTACAATCGGCTCAATCACAGGCGACTTCATAGGCAACTATGCGTCTTCAACAGATTATTCTGCCTATGGCGGCGCAATTTATAACGAAGGAACAATCGAAAATATCACAGGTGATTTTATAGGGAACTATGTGTCTGGTTCTTATGCCTATGGCGGCGCGATTTATAACTGGGGTTCTAATGCAACCATCGGAAATATCACAGGTGATTTTATAGGTAACTATGCGTCTTCTACAGAAAGAGATGCCTATGGCGGCGCGATTTATAACAACAACAAGGCAACAATCGGAGATATCACAGGTGATTTTATAGGAAACTATGCGGCAGGTTCTTCTACTGCCGATGGCGGCGCGATTTATAACAGGGGTTCTAATGCAACCATCGGAGATATCACAGGTGATTTTATTGGCAACTATGCGTCTTCTACAAATTCTTATGCCCATGGCGGCGCGATTTATAACTACAGTGGAACAATCGGAGATATCACAGGTGATTTTATAGGAAACTATGCGGCAGGTTCTTCTCCTGCCGATGGCGGCGCGATTTATAACGTTAATGGAACAATCGGAAATATCACAGGTGATTTTATAGGAAACTATGCGTCTTCAAAAGATTCTTCTGCCTATGGCGGCGCGATTTATAACTATGGAACAATCACACTTAAAGACAGCTCCTTTATTAACAACGGTGTAATTGCTCCAAACAATGCCAATGGTGGTGCTATTTATGTTGGAAACGGTACCGTAAACATAATAGCAGAGCAAAAAGATGTCATATTCGATGGCAATTACAGCGCAACGGCAAAAAATCCTGACGGAACATTAGAAAACAAAAAATCTGACGGGATATATGTAGAGCGTGGCACGCTTAATCTTTCTGCAAACTCAAAAAATATAATCATAAATGATTCTCTTGAGTCAGCAGGTGGAGATGTAAATTTTTTAAATGGTACATTAAAATTTGGCAAAGATGCAATTTTAAATGTTGAAAATATTTCATTCGGTTCAGAAGATGTAAACAGTGTAACTTTTGATTTTCAAAACGGTGCAACATCTCAAAGTACATTGAATAATATTACATTAAACAGCGATTTAAATCTAAAAATCGATATGGACTTGTCTGCTGAAAAGGCAGATTCCTTCGAGGTTTCCAATGTCATATCAAACGGTCACAGTTTTAATATAGAAAATATAAATATATTGTCTGATCTTGGCGATTCTGACTATGCAGTTGCACAATTCCTTACAACGGACATAGTGGAACTTAATTTGTCAAGTTCTGTTGACGCATATCTGACCTCTAATTACAAATACGATATTTCTCTTATGTCGGAATCAGGAAACAGTTATTTGTTTGTAAAAAAAGACGGAATAAATCTCGGCTTACCTTATGCAATCAAAGAAAAAGGCAATGTTGTATATTCTCAAACAGAAGATGAAGTAATTAACAAATGGATAATTTCTTCTGATATACAATCTGATAAATTCACCCTTAACGGGAACAACCATACAATCACCTCAACAAACGGAAAGACAGAGGGGTTGTATCTTGCCTCAGGCAAAGAACTCACAATAGATAATGTAAAAAATATCAGCGGTTTTAGCTCACAAAACGGCGGTGCAATAGATGCTGCAGGAACATTAACTGTATCAAATTCGACTTTAAGCAACAACACAGCCATGGCTAACGGCGGTGCAATAAACATTTCTCCTTCCGGTTCCTTAAATAAAGAGAATCTGGGTGTTATATCAGGAAAGAAAGTAACCTATGGCAACGAGTCTGTAGAAGGATTTTCCACAGATGGTAGTGCTGGAAACCCTGTCAACGGATACAATCTGGTCTTATTACAAAAACAAGAAGTGTCCTCACAAGATGAGTTCGACGCTATGAAAGAAGCTTTAAATAATGCAGTTGCCTCAGGAGAAATTGTAACATCTCCGTCAGACCTTCCGACAGCTGAAGCAAACGGTATGGCTAATATGATTATTGAAGAAATTTCAGAATCTTTTGCAAAAGCCACTGTTACATATAACGGTGAAGTATTGGGCACGTATATTGTGAATGGTGCCGGAGCAGGGGTTGAATTCGGTTTAACTACTATTGGCACGGCACAATCCGAAGACCCCGTTGAATACGTTATATCAAACACACTGTTTGACTCTAACAAAGCCCAAAACGGCGGTGCTGTATCTATCGTAAACAACCCTATCAACATAGAAGATCTCTTTGAAATACCTGATATGGGCGAAGCTGATATTTCTTCTCAAGTATCAAGCAAAGAAGAAGCTTTAGCAATGATTGAACAAATGATACAAGAAGGACAGCTGCTTCCGTCTTTAGATGATTTAATATCCGACGATTATGTTGTTAGCACGCCTGACCCTGTGGTTACATTTGTGAACACATCGTTTACCAACAACAAAGCAGACTCAAAAGGCGGTGCTATATACGCAAACACAGATGTGACAATTAAAGCGGATAACGGTACATCGCTGTTTAAAGGTAACACAGCAAACGGAGAATCAAACGCGATATACCTTGATAATGCTGATAAAACAATAAATCTTGTAGCTGTAAACCGAGGTGTAATACAATTTGACGACAAAATCGACGGTGCAGCAGAATACAAAATCAACATAACCGGTGATGACGCAAAATCAAGTGTAGTGCTTAACAACAATGTTGATAATGCAAATGTAACATCGGAAAATATTTACCTGAATCTTGGCAAAAACAATGTTTTTGAAAACTCTGATTTTACAATAAATTCCGGTACGTTAGGGTTTGTAAACGGTGTTGCGGAACAACAGATTATGCAATCTGCAAACATCAACGGCAACATTGACCTTGCACTTGATGTGGATTTGCAAAACGCAAAAATGGACACACTGCCGCAAAACGTTGTAGTGGCTGATACTGCAACATTGTCCGTGAGCAATCTTAACCTGTTAAATGATGCCAAGGCTGATGTGACGGATATTCTGTTTGCAGATGAAGGTTTAAAGGGGAACGTTGCATACACAGGCGCCAGCCCAATAGCTTACAGCCCCATCTACAAGTACGAGGTGACCTACAACCCTGATGACGGGTTCTTTAGCTTTGTGCGCGGAGCAGGTTCCGGCAGCTCAACAGGAAACGCCAGTGACGCCTTTAACCCCGCTGTCTTAGCACCTGCAGTAACAACACAGGCTGGGGCTTACACAACCCAATTACAGACATTTAACTACGCGTTCCAGCACGCTGACACGTTTATGAACATCCCGTATCTTGAGCGTATATCAATGATTAACGCCGGAAAATATGCCCTGAGTCCGACAGGTGACGCAACAGACGTTGGAACATTCTCACCCTTGTTAACCAAAGAACACGACCCCGGTTTCTGGGTAAAACCGTATGCAAGCTTTGAGAATATTCCTCTTAAAAACGGCCCCAAAGTCTCAAATATTAACTACGGCACACTTATCGGTTACGACAGCCA
>CALUQS010000055.1 GCA_944322975.1 Candidatus Gastranaerophilales bacterium | reverse complement strand
AACTCGGCACGTAAAAATTGCTAAAGTATAAAGATTGATTTGGTTCAAATAATTTCCCGTGCCTCAAACAAACCTCGCTCGTCGTTGTTTGTGTAACTTTCTGTAACTCACTCCACAAAGGTCGGAGGTGTTGCGACATTCTCTAATTCAAGTGTTTCTTTTTTATTTTCCTAATGATTAATTCCATTTTTGTGGTGACAGACCATACGAGCAATACATATCATAAAGCCCTCTGGCAGGTCCCACTCAGACAATTTAGCGTTTTAGCTGTTAGTTTTACACTAATTAAGAAAATCAATTATTTGTATCATCAACATTATCTTTAGATTTAAGAATTTTGTCTGTTTTAATTGTTTCCAATACAGCAATCTCTTTTTTCATTGATAAAATTTTTGCCATCTTGCATACAGAAAGGTGTTCGGGTTGAACTATCACTGCATCCAGAGAGTCTTGATTTTCTTCAAGGTATTTTAAAAAGTCGCTGAATGATTTTGTAAAGACTTTTTTTATATTATAGTTTTCAAGGTTTGAACCTAAAAATACTATGGCATTTTTTTTGTTTTTTTTCGTCATAATCAATACCTTTTAATCTGCATTATGCCAATATAATAGCATTGAAAATTTTATATTACCAATTATCCCATAAAATACTTATAAAAGCAAAAAATTGCGCTGAATACTTTAACTCTTGTTGTTTAATACACAAAACACTATTTTTTTACTTTATAAATTTTAAACTCGGACGGGTTTAATTCACCAAAGTGCAAACTGTTTTCAGGTTTTTCAAATTTAACTTCTTCGAATCCCGCGCCGCCGATTTTTTCGTTGTCACTATAAACATATTCGGCAACTATCGAATAATCACAAGGCATTTTTACGGTTTTATCGTAAACTTTTTGACCTTGTTTTATATAAGTATTTGAATATCCGTCATCATAATTTTCTGTAATTTTTTCAGTAGGAGCGTTGTAATTTGCAACAACAAGCAAAGATTCTTTAAGCGGGTCTTTTGACACCAGCCAGCAGACAAAACCGTCGTCATGCCGGTCGATAATTTCGGCTTCTCCTTCGCGTGTTAAAACGTTTTTCAAGGCAAAGTCGTTTATCGCATTAAATTTATTAAAAAACTTGTAGTTTTTAGCTCTCTGCATAGAAATTTCCGCACCTATAACGCTTTCTATACCGGTTTTAGTAAAAGACTCATCACCGTCAATAAACATAACCGGTCTTTGTGCGTTTCTTCCGCCGGGGAGAAATTTATACTTAAACCATTTAAACAGAGCGCCCTCTTCGCCAAGCTGTCCGGGATACTGGTCAATTGCCCTGAATTCACCGTCTTGGTTGTTATAGCTTTTTAAAATAGAGAGATTTCCGTATGTTGTGTCAGGATTCGCTATATTGAACTGCTCGAGCTCCTGATTGTTGTATACAATTTCCTGCGGATTTTTAGAAAACTGAGAAATTATATCATTGCCCCACAGCACGTCAAAAGCCATATCTTCGTGGTATTCTTTGTAATATTTGTCCCACAGCATATATTCGGCAAGTGTAGCAAAATGAGGGATTTTTTCCTTAAGTTCTTTATTTGCACGCCCTAAAACCATTCTGGGGGCACGATAACTTATCGGTACTCCGTCTTTTTCAGAAACCTCGTCAACAATATGGTCAATATGGTCTACCCTGAAACCGTCAAAATTATAATCTTCCTGCAGCTTTTTAAGGTATTCGATATACAAATCAATAACAGGCTTGTTGTATTCGCCGGATTCCAGATAAACAAAATAATAAGGAGTCTGGCAGTCAAGGTTAGCAAAATTGGTAACATCATTACCTTTAAAATCAAAATGCTTAAATACAGGATAATCTCCGGTTTCAGACATTTTGTCAAACGCCGGTGTTCCTGCAGAACACCATGCGCCGCCGGGAGCCGGCCACAAATTTTCTTTAATAAGTGTCTGAATAGTTTCGCCCTGTTTTGTGATATCGGCTTCAGTAAGTTTTGCAGAGGGTTTAAATCCGTTAATCTCTGCTGTTATATCTTTTACCCTTGTATGAATTTCTATCTGGGGATTTCTTTTTGTCATTTCGTCAGAAAATTCTTTTTTCTTCGGCGCAACAAGTTCTTCAAACCGGTTGTATATTGCCTGATAATGTTCAGAAAGGTCGTTTGAACCTTTTTTAAGCGTTGATTTATATATATCACGGACAATCTCTGCGTCTTCTCTGTCAAATTCCGTTTTTACAATATCAAAAGCCTTATCCACCTCTTTATCTATTTTGGAAATAAGTGCGTTTATGTCATACCAGCGTGCTATTGACGGGTTAGCAAGCACCATTTTGGAAAATCTGCCTGTTTGGGGTAATACATCATAAATAACACAATGACCGGCAAGCTGTGCAAGTTTTATAAATACTTGAACCTGCTGTTTGACATCAAGTCCTATATTTTTTGTAATTTTTTTATCCTCTAAAAGCGGGCTTACCTCGCTGCTTACAGGCAGATAAGCACAGCCGAACTCTCTCGGATGAAAAGGAATAAGATAAATAGTTGTTGCCAGCACGCCTTTTTCCGGCAATCCTGAGGGCAATATAAGCACCTGTCTTAACCAGTCGATAAATTTTCCGGTATCCTGGGTATTATTCCCGTTACCAAGTCCCGCAAGATTAATCAATTTTATATTATGCTGTTCTTTTTTCAACCAGTTGCCGTTTCTGAAATCGGCTCTTTGCGCCGGAGAAATTTTATCATTTTCAAAACTAAATGCACTGTCCTGAGGCGAAAAAACTCCGTTAAGTTTCCATTTTATCTCAAGCCCGTATAGTACTTCTGCCGGCGAAAGCTCTTCCAGCGCTTTTATGTACGGGTACGGCAGATAGCCGTTCTCTTCAACAAGCGATTTTATTTTTGCTTTTTTACATTCTTCCAGAGACTCTACATCATACAAAGCTTTTATTTGTTTGTAAATTTCATTGATTTGTTCATCAATTTTTTCCTCTTTTTTGCCGCATTTTAAATCTTTGAGATTTTTCAAAAAAGAAAACATATGACTCGCCCCTCTTTAATTTGTCTATGCTGGTATCATAGCATAAGCAAAGTACAGAATAAATAAACCAAAACGACTAAATTAAGTCGTTTTACTATAAAATAAGCAATTTTTTTTATTCGCATGTTTTATAAAATCAAATATTAAAGCAGGAAGGTAAAAATACTTATGTCATTAATTTCTAAATTATCGCAATCAGTAGTAAACAAACCGGTAAACCGCTTATTTACTGGTTTTGAACAGCTCGGCGCCATAACAAGAAAACCTGATACAAGGACAAAAGAAGAACTTGTACAAACGATTGACTATTATGCGCAAAATCTGCCTGAAATAAAACAATTTGCGAAAGAAATTAAACAGCTGAACCAAAAACACATGGGGACAATAGCTGATACTTTAGAACTGTCCAAACACCACGATATGCTGCCTACTAATATCAATCTGGCAAAAATGAATGACAGAGGCGTAAGCTATCGACAGGCTATTGTGGAAGATATGATAGAAGCGTCTAAAACAAATCCTGAGGCCATGGAGCTGGCTGATGCAATCATTAATAATACAGATTCTTTAACCTCAAAATATGTACTTGCCTCTATGAGCGGCGGCATTATGAAAAACAAAGAACTCTCAAAACATATGCAAGAAACTGCAAAAGTTATCCCTGATATAGCCAAAGAAACTCTTAACGGAGGTTATCTTATGGACTACAGCAAGCAGGAAAACTTTATGGACTGGCTTAAAGCACTGATTAATCCTCAAACTAAGCCTGATAAAATAAGCTCTTTATTCAAAGACTTGGTTCCGTTTACCGGAAAAAGACAGGAAATGTTTGAAATTGATGTAAACAAATTTTTAGAATCTAATACATCTAAAGAAAAAATCCAAGAAAATCTTAAAGTATTGCCAGATGTTTTAACACTGTTGTCAGACAAGGTTAAAAACTTTGATATTGTTGAATTTGTAACAAGAAATACAAATATTTATTAAATTTTACAATAAATTGGACAGGGTAACGTTAAGGATTCTGACGGGGTTGTCCGTTCAGGTAATACAGGCTTGTTATTGGTATTTTCCGGACTTATTAAACGGCAATTGATATTTTTGACGAAATATGCTATTGAATAAGTATGAAACGGAGGTTTTTATATGTTTAGAAGTTCAAATCCTGTATTATCAAGAATGGATGACAGCAATATACAAATGTTAAGCAGTGCGCCGATGACTGTAAACGGTACAATAGGAAAAGCTTTCGGGCTGATTTTAATCGCACTTGTCTCTGCTGCGGCAATCGTATATGAAGCTTTTATGGGTTACACCGATAAAATGATGACGGTTATGGGTATTGCTTTGGTTGCAGGGCTGATTAGCGGATTCGGGGCAATTTTTCTGCCTAAATTTACAAAATTTTTAGCGCCTGTTTATGCTTTTGCAGAAGGTGCATTACTTGGCGGTTTATCAATATTTTTGGAAGTAAAATTCCCCGGTATTGCGATTCAGGCAATTTCAGGAACATTTATCGCCTTTTTGGTTATGCTGTTTTTATACCGTGTAAAAGCAATAAGAGCCACTGAAAAATTTCGCTCTACCATTATGACAGCATTGTTTACGATAATGATTATTTATCTTATAGACTTTGTCGGCAGCTTTTTCCGTTTTTCTATACCTTTTGTCTCCGGCAACGGTGTTATGGCGCTTGTTTTCAGTGCAATTGTTGTGCTTGTTGCTTCATTGAGTCTTATCCTGGACTTTGATTTTATTGAAAAAGGCGCACAAAATCTTCTGCCAAAAGAGTTTGAATGGTACGGAGCCTTCGGGCTTACTGTAACGCTTGTATGGCTGTATATAGAAATTTTAAAACTCATTGCCCTGTTAAGAGGGGATGAATAAATAACTAAAAAGCCCTTAAATATTAAGGGCTTTTTTAATAATTAATTTTTTAGTGCGTCTATAAGTTTTTGAGGATTTATTAATCTTCCGACATAAGCTCCTGTATCATTGTTTGTACATTCGTCAGAGGTTTTAAGTGCAGTCGTCCAAAATTCCTGCGGTGTAACTGACGGTTTGACCTGTTTTGCCAGAACATACATGCCGGCAAGCCACGGTGTTGACCAGCTCATACCGCCGTCATTGCCTTCATAGCGGTAACCGTCTTTACTTTTAAAATCGGCAACGGTTCTGTGATCCATAGGAACAAGCAAATATTCGTCTTTGTTTATATCTTCGTTTATATGACGGTTATTTTTCCACCATGCACCGGCTTCATAACTGTCAGGCGAATCAGGGTCTGCCTGCGGATTACGGTTGACTCCGTTAGTTTCCATCCCGTATTGCCGGCTAAGGGAGGTGCTCACAATAAAAACGCCCTCGTTTTTAGCTCTTTCAACTGCGTCCATAAGTTTATCATATCCGGGTGCATAAGGGTTAAATCCCCAGCTTATCGATATTACCGGTATTTTTTCACCTTCAGGCAATTTTTTATTCATATCAAGAACTTTGTTAATTGCCTCTGCGTGGGCAGTATTGCTGGTTACTCTTCTGGCTTTTTTCTCAAATTCTTCAATTTTTTGGTCAAGAAAAGCTATTTCTTCAGCATCTGTTGCCTTTTTTCTGTCTTCTTTAAACTGTTCTACTATGTTTTGAATGTTGGGGTTTGGTTCTAACAGCGCTTGAAACTCTTCAATTGCGTCCTCTTTCCCCGGTATTTGTTTGAATTCTTCAATTTTTGCCTGTATATTTTGATGATATTCTGCAATTTCTTCTTCATTATCCGTAAGATTTACGGCGGAAAAATAGACAAGCTCCGCCTCGGGTGCCACGCCTGTTGTTTTGCCTACAGCTATTGAGGCTACTGCAGCCGCATGCATTTCGGCTTGTGTCCAGCCTATTTCCCGTGAATTTATGTCTTCAAGATGTATAAGATTAGAAGAATACTCCTGATGTTCGCCAAGAGACGAGTCTATTATTGCAATTTTAACACCTTTGCCGGTAATCCCCTGTTCATGCAGTGTTCTTATACCAAGCCCCGGATTTTTCATTTTTTCTGTGTATTGCTCCACTATTTGCTTTTGCTCATCGGATAACACTGTTGTATTATCTATACAAAGATTGAGCAGTTGTTCTTTTGTAAGATTTAATGCGCTAATATCACAATTTCTTGCATCTTTTATATCTTTATGGCTACCTGTTCTTAACTGTGAGTAATCGGTAATTTTTTGTATATAATCGCTTTGCTCTCTATGAGGAAAGTAATCCTCTTTATGAAAAATATCACTATTGCTGTTTATTTTGGAATCCGGGACGGTTTTTGCTGCAGAAGTTTTTTCAACATAAAGACCTTCCATAGCATCACCGACAGTCATACCGGCAGCAACTCCGTTTAAAGATATATCAGGATTAGATTTTTTAAAAGAATCAATTTCAGATTGTTCTATAATGTTATTCCTGTTTATATCGAGTTTGTTCAGCAATAGCTTTATATTTTCCCAGCCCATTAAAATGCCTTTCTTTTTTTACATCTATTTGTAATATCGGCATTTTTCTTTTAAATCTTTAGGATTTTAGCGTTTTATTAAGAAATATAAAGAAAGAATAATCTGCGGTTAAATATTGCCCTGTTAAACAATAGAAGATGAAACAATATCCGGTGATGTTTCCAGACGCTTTTTCAACTCGCCTTTAGGTTCGTAATAAGGAGTAACTGTCATTATTTTAGCCGCAATATCAGGATAATAATAGATAAACTTTAATTCGCTGTCTGTTAACGGCAACTGGGTATGAACATTGGCATATCTTGCGAGTTCAAGAATGTTTCTTGCTTCATCTTCATCATGAAATTCGAGTTCAAGATTTTTATAAACATTTCTGAATCCTTTAATTCCGCCGTATTCTCCTATTGTAATCATTCTGCCGGTTTCAACGATTTCAGGTTCTCCTCGTCCTAATTCTTCAAAGTCGTAGAGTTCATAGTTTCTTCTGTCTTTTAAAGCGCCGTCAGCGTGTATTCCTGATTCGTGAGCAAAGGCATTTGCACCGACTGCGGGCTGATTAACGGGAATAGGTACGCCAAAAGCGTGAGAAGTATACTTTGCAAGTTTCCAGGACTTTGACATATCAATATTCGGGTCAAGTTCATACTTTCCAAAAAAGCCTGCAGATTTTTTTATCGCAAGCAGACAGGAGATTAAATCAGCATTACCGGCACGTTCGCCCATACCGTTTATTGCAGTATCAATATATGCATCAACCCCCGCATCAATTGCTGCTTTGGCACCCATAACAGAGCACCCTACAGCCATGCCTAAATCGTTATGGAAATGCATCTCCATATCAATTTGAGCTTCTTTGGCTATTTTATAAATCCTGTCATATGTGGTACCGGGGTCTTCGTAACCCAGGGTATCACAATATCTGAAACGCGATGCTCCGTGTTTTTTGCATTCTTTTGCGTATTCAATCAAATAATCAACAGAGCTTCTTGAGGCGTCCTCTGCGTTAACCCCGATTGTTTCTACTCCGTAAGTCTTTGCTGTTTCAACAGCCTCAACGGTTTGTGCCAGAATATCAGACTTTGACATTTTAGCACCGTATTTGCCGTGAATCATTTGTTCTGATGTGGATTGTGAAAGATTTAAAAACTTGAGTCTCGGAACATTTTGTATTGCCTGTATAACATCTTTAGACAAAGCTCTGACCCAGCCGGAAAACTTTGTGTGTTTAATTACCCCTCTGTCCACAAGTTCAAGGTTTGCGTTAAGATAGTTTATTTCATGCCTTGTTGTGGGGAAACCTATCTCGGATTGAGCAATACCCATATCATCAAGCATCATATTGATTATCGTTTTTTGAAGTTTTGCCAAACCGAGACGTGATGTTTGGACGCCGTCTCTGTTTGTTACATCTACAATATATATTCTGTGTTTAGTATCGCTCATATTTGATTTTTTCTCCCCTGTCAGGCTTTTAATATATGAGATTATAGCATTTTTAGGAGGTGTTTACCAGTTTTATATATTTCATATAGTCAACTTATCCGAGCCCTCACACCAGCCTACAGAGTTCTTGCTCCCGTATGGAGAGGAAGAATACTAATAACAACTGATACCAACAAAAGCGATTTATTATTTTGTTTCATAAATCTGTTTTTGCAAATAGCTGTATTTAGGGTAATAAGTTTCAGGATCTTCTTTAGCCGCCTTAATTTCCTCCGAACATTTTACAAAAAGCTCGGCAAGAACAGGGTCAAACTGTGTACCTGCGCATCTTTTAATTTCTTCAATAGCTGTTTCATGAGAAAGCGCCTTACGATACGAACGTGTTGATGTCATTGCATCGTAAGTATCTGCTAAAGCAATAATACGACCTGATATAGGAATTTCTTCACCCTTTAAACCGTAAGGATAGCCCTTGCCGTCCCAGCGTTCATGGTGGGCTCTCAGCCAGTTTGATACAAGCGTAAGTTTTTTAATTCCCATAAGCATTTTTTCGGCACGTGCAGGATGAGACTTCATTAGTTCGTATTCCTCATCCGTGAGTTTGTCAGGTTTGCATAAAATCTTTTGAGGGATGCCGATTTTGCCTATGTCGTGCAAAAGACCCGCGGTTTCTATTTCTTCAAGAGTGGTATCATCAAGATTGAGATTTTTAGCCAGAATCAAAGAATACATTGTCACCCGCAGCGAATGACCGTGAGTATAAGGGTCTTTTGCGTCAAGCGCCGAGGCTATAAGTTTTATTGTTTTATAAAACAGTTCTCTTAAATCCTTTAAAATAACTGTTTTGTTGTTAACAAGGTCAAACTTTCTTATACCCGAATCAATTGTCATTTTTAATTCTTCAGGGTCAAAAGGTTTTACAATATACTGATACAAATGACAGTCGTTGATGGAATCTACAATTGCGTCAACATCAAGATGACCTGTTAAGAGGATTTTGACAATATCCGGATATTCGCCCGCAACCCTTTTTAAAAACTCCGTGCCTTCCATCTCCGGCATTTTTTGGTCACTCACAATCAGCGCAATTTCATCCCCTTTGCCCTCAACTATTTCCAGTGCTTCTTTTCCGTTGGAGGCTGTAAGGATGTTATAGTCGTGACGGAGTGTCCTGCGCAGCAGCTGCAGGTTGTTGACTTCGTCGTCTACTATCAGAATTGTATGTTTTTCGTTTTTTTGATTCAATTGAAGAATTTCGCTAAGGCTTTCTTCGAACGAATCTTCTTTTAATAATGCAAAATTGTCCATAAATAAATACACCGTAATACATGTTTTATTTCGACAAAATTGTGTCAAAACTTTATAGTTTTTAGAGAAATTTTTACAAAACTTAAAAAAACTATAACAAAATTTATTATATATTATTTTAGTAATAAATAAAATACAGTATTTAAAGCACTTTAGATAAATAATATTTTAAATAAGGCAGGAAAAAATATGTTATTAAAACAGTACGAAAGAGGCAGAACGTTTGCAATAAGGCTGGATTACGGCACTGATTTGCTTGAGGAATTAAATAAAGTTTGTAATCAGGAAAACATAAAAGCCGGATATATACAGGTTATAGGGGCTGTTTCCAGTTTAAAGTACGGATTTTATGACCAGTACGCAAAAGAATATATCTACACAACTTATGCATATGATGAATCCATGGAAATAGTTTCCTGTTCGGGGAATGTGTCAATAAAAGACGGAAAACCTTTTTGTCATATTCATATTGTTGCGGCCGATAAAAAAGGCAAATGTGTCGGGGGGCACCTTGTTCAGGGCACCTCTGTTTTTGCCGGTGAAGTTATTATTCAGGAAATTCTCGGCGAAGACCTTATAAGAGATTTAGACGAAACAACTAAACTGTCATTATGGGTATAACCACCAAAATAAAAAGACTGCCGTTTTAACCGGCAGTCTTTTTGTATGCTTGTTGTGAATATTATTAGAATGCGCACATTCTGTGTACACGGACAAAGTTTGTTCTGCCGGTAATAAGTTTAGGAATAGAACCGATAATGATAACTCTGTCGTCTTTTTTGTATTCTGTTTTTTCAAGCAGCAGCTTGTCGATTTTTTTCAACAATTCGTCATTCAAAACAACGTCCCAATCTTTTTGATACGGGTGCATATCCCAGAAAAGGTTTAATTTTCTGCATACTTTTTCGCTGTCAGAAATAGCCATTACAGGAACCGACGGTCTTAATTTAGAAAGCAGTTTTACCGTATAACCGGTGTGAGTAAAGGCAAGAATAGCTTTTGCGCCCAAATCTTTAGCCATTTTTACAGCAGCTGCCGCAACGGCCTGCGGAGTAGGTTCGTAATTGGGGTTCATAGGCAAATCAAGGTTGTAGCTTACAAAGTTGCTTTGTTCAACCTCGTGAGCAATCATAGCCATCATCTTAACAGCTTCAACCGGATGTTTGCCCGCAGCAGTCTCGCCTGATAACATAACAGCATCAGCACCGTCCAAAATAGCATTGGCAACGTCTGAGGCTTCTGCTCTTGTAGGAATCGGGTTATCTATCATTGATTCCAGCATTTGTGTAGCTACAATACAAGTTTTTCTGTGAGCAAATGCTGCATCTACGATTTGTTTTTGCACCATAGGAACTTTTTCAGGCGCAAGCTCAATACCTAAGTCGCCTCTTGCAACCATTACGGCATCAACTACATCGAGAATTGATTCGATATTTTTTACGGCCTCGGGTTTTTCAATTTTAGCGACTATAGGAATATCTGCCCCAAAATGGCTCAGGTACTTTTTAGCAAGCAAAATGTCATCTTTATCACGGACAAACGACAAAGCAAGATAATCAGCATCGTTATCTACGGCAAATTTAATAAAATCTACGTCTCTTTCCGTAATAGCAGACAAACTTTTTGTCCCGCCAGGGATATTGATACCTTTTCTCGGTTTTAACAATTCACCGTCTATTACTTTGACATGGACTTTGGAACCTTCTTTTCTGATTACTTGTATTCTGATTTTTCCGTCGTCCAGAAGAATATATTCTCCTTCACGTACATCATCTGCTACACCTTTATAGTCAACAGGCACGATGTTAGGGTCTGTCTGTTCAAGACCGTATTCAAGAACAAGTTCTTTTCCCGGTTCGATAGGAATAGGTTCAATTAAGTTGCCAACTCTGATTTTAGGCCCCTGAAGGTCAACCATTACAGGTATAAATGTTTTTAATCTTTTTTCAACATTTCTGATTTTTTTAATATTTTCAGCATGCGCTTCGGCTGTGTTATGGGAAGTATTGATTCTAAACATTGTAGCGCCTGAAAGCACAAGTTCTTCAATAATTGATTCGTCGCTGCTGGCAGGGCCAAGCGTAGCAACAATTTTGGTTTTGTTCTTTTTCATCATTTTCTTTTTCCTTATAGTTTCGACTAAAAATAATTATAAATTAAAATTAAATATAATAAAGGGCAAACCTTTTGGTTTGCCCTGAGTAAAAACTTATTGATGTTCTTTCTGGTATGCGTATGTAGCTTCCATCTCGTCTATGGACGCATAAACACAATGGCAGCCGCAATCAACATGAACAACTTCTCCTGTAACACCTGAAGACAAGTCAGAAACAAGGTAAAGACCTGTTTTGCCTACATCTTCAAGAGAAACATTTCTTCCTAAAGGAGCTTTTAAAATAGCTGCTTTTAACATTCTGTCAAATCCGGAAATACCTTTAGCGGCAAGTGTTTTAACAGCACCGGCAGAAAGGCAGTTGACTCTTACGCCTATTTTGCCGAGATTATCAGCAAGATATCTTGCTGAGGCTTCTAAAGTAGCTTTGGCAACACCCATAACGTTGTAATTTGCAACAACTTTTTCTGAACCGAGATATGTTAACGCTAATATTGCGCCGCCTTCATTAAACAGCGGCTTAGCAGCTCTTGCGAGCGAAACAAGAGAATAAGCGCTGATGCTTAAAGCTGTATCCCAGCCTTCTTTTGATGTGTTGCTAAAGTCGCCCGTCAAATCTTCTTTATTAGCAAAGGCAACAGCATGGATAACAAAATCCAGCTTTCCGTATATTTTTTCGTACTGTGCAAAAACGCTTTTAACCTGTTCTTCGTTAGTTACGTCACATTCAACAATCATTTTTGCGTTCATTTCTTCCGCCAGAGGACGTACTCTTGATTCCATTGCTTCATTAGCATAAGTGAATGCAATATCGGCACCTGCTTCGTGAATTTGCTTAGCTATTGCATAAGCAATACCTCTGGAGTTAGAAACACCAAAAATAATACCTTTTTTGCCTTCCATTAATTTCATAAAAAATCTCCTTAATTTGTATAATTGTATCTTAGTATTAACATGTCCGAATGTCCATATTTTATTAATTTTGACTAAATTCTATAAGTGTAAATGTAACAATTTTTACTCTACTACTACAAATGTATTGGCAAAAACCAAAAAAAGTTGCATAATATATTTAGTGGTCAACAATATTATTTGTGTTTATTTACTTAAATTAACCTTGTAAGAGGTCTAGAAAGAGGTCTTAATGAGCGGTGTTAATGTTAACAAATTATTTAGGAGAATATTATCTAATAAAGACGAATGCACCTTAGAAAAATCACCTACCTTTAGAAAAGGAATAGCTGAAAGAATTACCGCTCCGGCAGAAAATTCTTTAGAAAGAGTTCCGGGGCAAGATATTATATCTTTTGAATAATCACAAAGCTAAAAAAGAGGTCTTGCGATGTAAGACCTCTTTTTTTATTTATTTTTTATTATAAAATGTATCATTTAATACATCAAAAACAACTTTTGTGCCGTCTTTTTTGCAAAATACCATATCAGGCATTTTGTCACCCGTTACATCTTTAATAAGGAATGTGTCTTTTTTTATGTCAGGGTCGTTTACTACTTTTTCAAACTTATCAAAATTAAGACTTCTATCCCAGTAATCAATACCGTAAGCAATCCCCATGCCGGCAAGTGCAGACATAGATGCAATAAAAGTTACTGCATTAGCCAGCTGATTACGTTCATAACGTGTTTGAGAATCATTATCCTGATTTTGTTCATTTGCTTTAAAATTTTGTTTTAAAGGGCTGCTCAAGCCGCGCATTGAATAAGACTGAATATTATTTATAGCCTTTATACTCATTTTTGTCTCCTGTTTAAAATATGATTATTCTATTAGTGTAACGCCTGTCAAAAATTATTTTGTCATAAAATTAATAAAATGTTACATATTTAATGTTATCTTGATTGCGGGTTAACACACAAATTCTGCATATCTTTTTCAAACTTTTTAGAGTTTGTGTTATACCTGTATATTTCATACGAATTTCCGTCGCTTGTTATTTTTATTGCATTATCAATATCGGTTCTGTAGGTTTTGATTTTACCGGTTTCGAAGGTTTTAAGAGTTTGTTTTGAAGGATGACCGTACGGGTTAAAACCGGTTGATATAATTGCTGCATCCGGATTTATTGATTTTAACATACTTTTGGACACTGTATTGTCCGCACCGTGGTGACCTGATTTTAAAATTTCTATATCATTATTGTTCAAATTCTTTTTAATATTTTCAAAACTTTTTACACCTGCATCTGCCATAAACAGCATATCAAAATCCTTGTAAGAAAGCAGCGTGATTATAGACGTATCATTATCATTTTTTGAGTTTATGTTTGGTGTATACGTTTTAAATTTGAGATTATTTTCTTCAAAAACTAATGTATTGTTTTGAGCAATTGAATTCGGGATTTTATTATTTTTAAGATAGTTAAAAATATTTTTTGTTGTTTTGGAATCGTCTTTATTTTTGTTAATCACAAGTTTTTTAACATTTACGGTTTTCATGACATCAACAGCCCCGCCCGAGTGGTCTGAATCGAAATGTGTAAGCAGCAATATATCAAGAGTTTTAATGCCGTTATCCTTAAGATATTTGTTCATTATTGAATCGGCCTGGGAAAAACCGGAGGAAGAACCCTCCAAAGCGCCATGGGCGGTATCAATCATGATATATTTATTTTCCGGTGTTTTTATCAAAAAGCTGTCAGCATTGCCTACATCAAAAACCAAAATTTCAAGTTCATTTTTATTTGCCGGTTTAAATGTTACAACAAACATCATAAACAAAATCAAAAGCAGGCTCAGGGTTTTACGGTTGTTGAATTTTGACCTCAACCCCAAACCAATGACAACAAGCATTGAATAATAAATAATTATCCTGAAAATATCAGGGTGTGTTGTTGTCAAAAGCGCATTCGGCAGATTTGCAAAGTAATCGGAAATTTTGATTAATACTGACACAACAGGGTTTAACAGAACTGATGAAAACATACATA
The DNA here is from genome assembly GCA_944322975.1 of Candidatus Gastranaerophilales bacterium. GTDB lineage: Bacteria > Cyanobacteriota > Vampirovibrionia > Gastranaerophilales > Gastranaerophilaceae > Limenecus. Next base: position 10,309 of record CALUQS010000055.1, on the reverse strand, counting down.
CTTTATCTGCAAAAGCGTCAAAAGGTATCATTGCCAGTATAGAAGATACAAAGCCCAAAAAGCTTATTATTGCAATAAAAGGTGCAATCAAAAAATTTGCCGCAATAGAATAAACAGCAAAAGAGTTAAAATAAAACATCTGTATTGGTGCAGCCCAAAGCTGGGCTATTACGGGAATAAGTATTGCACCTGATACATATTCAAAGACTTTATTTTTAACTTTTTCTAATACAGGCTGGGCATAAAAAATGAGCGCAAATGTTACAACAAATGAAAGCTGAAATCCTACATCATTAATCATTGCCGGATTATATAAAAGCATTAAAAATGCCACAAGAAAAATCAATGATATACTATTAGCGCTGCGGTCAATAAGTTTTCCCAGTATAATAAATTCAATCATAATAGCAGCACGCAATACAGATGCACCCATCCCCGTCATAAGTGTATAAAATGCCACGAGCAAAGCACCTAAAAGTACGATAAACCGGTGGTTTAACCTTAAACGGCAGCCGATAAAATACCAGATTCCGAATATCAAAGAAACATTCATGCCGGAAGCTGCCAGAATATGCAGCAGACCTGAATTAATAAACGAGTTTTTTATTTCATCCGGCGGGTTAATTGCATCATCACCGAACACAATCCCGCCAAGAACTTCAATATTAGGGCTTTTTATATATTTCTTATGATGTTCAAGTATGTTATTTCTTGTATCGTTTAGTTTTTGCATAAACCTTCCGGCAAAATTGTCAGGCGTTGCAATAACTTTCCAGCCGCCGCTTTGAACATAAAATGTGGAAAAAACTTGTTTATTTTTAAGATAGTTAGCATAATCAAACTGTGAAGGATTTTTTGCCCTTATCGGACTTCTTAGCTTGCCTTTTAGTTCGAGCTTGTCGGCAATTTTAATTTTAGAGATGTTTTCCTTTGTGTCGTACAGTGTGACAATTGTTTCAGCCTCAAGATTTTCTGCTTTATTCCCGTCAAAATTTCCTGATTGCGCTTTAAGATAAAATTTTGTTTTTGAGGGATTGTTTGTCGTCGGAATAGATTTAACTGTACCGGTGATTACGGCTTTAGCGGGGATAAATCTTGACAGGTCATCATGATTTTTTATCTGGAAATTGCAGTTTAAAAGAGCAAGTGAAAAAGAGAGATAATATATTATTGCACTTTTATTGGAAAAGATATTTATAACAAGGAAAAACACTGTCACTAAAAACAAAAATACAGCAAAATATGCCTCGTAATGAGTGAAAAATGATATTATACCCAGAATATAATACGAGGAAAAAATAACAACGCTGTTTAATTCTCTTTTATCTAAACATTCTTCTTTTTCCATTTTTTAATCATATATAAAAAGCCCTTCAATTGGAATCATTTACAATTCTTTTATGAAGGGCTTTTAATTTATTGTTGTTTATATCTACTTTTCGGCAAGTTTTGCTTTTTGGTCTTCAATAACTTTTTTCTGCGCATCTATCACGGCATCTTTGCCCGCAATAATTTCTTTTTGTGAATTTATATAATCCTTTAATTCATCATTGCTCTGTTTTTGCATTACAGCAAATTTTGCCAGAATTTGATTTTGTTTTTTAGCATTAACTAATTCTTTTATTGTTTTAACCGCTGCAGCGGCAGCTGCTGTAGCTATGACTGCCATAGCCGCATATCTGCCGACTTTTTTAGGGTTGTTTTTTACATATTCAAACGAATCTTTGGTAATTTTTTCAGCATGTTTATATTGTTTGTCAACAAAAGGTTTTACCGTATTGTCCAAAGTGTTTTTAATATCTTTTTTGTATTCGGTTGCTTTTTCATAAATATTGTTTGCAACAGCTGATAATTTCATGTTCATACCTCACTAAACTTACATTACTATAAAAACCCCGCAATATAAAATGTTGCTAGAAATTTAAATGTTTTTTACAAAGTGACACAATTGTAAACTTATGTAAATAATATATAAAAAGTATATATTTATTGGTCAATTTATTATGCTGCAAGGTTTTTATTTATATATAGAGAAATGTAAATTAAGAAAGAGAGCAAAACATGGGTGACGGCGTAAGCATTAATTCAGGCAGTAATGATAAATTTAAAATAGATTTTAAAAAACTTTTTGATGTAAAAACTTCTTATGCAGTAGAAACAACTGTTCCCCAAATAGACATCAACGGCAACGGAAACTGGGGGGTTGGTGATACTGTCAGTTTCTCTTCCAATGGCGGACAAAAAGTTTATTCAACGCCATCGCAGGCTTACGGCAAAGGCACTGCGCAAGCTGCAGAATCACATGGCAATACAACTGATAAGGAAATAGAAGATGGCAACTCTGCTTTAAACAGTTCTGATGTTGGGTTTGTAAAATCTGCAAAAGCCGGTGTTGACGGTCTTGTTTCTTCTCCGGATGCAGCAGCCAGTGTCAAATCTGCACAAGGAGCGGTAACAAATGCCGAAAGCAGTGTTGTACAGAATGAACAGGGTGTTACATCAGCTGCAAGCGAACAAGAAACAGCTCAGGGAGTTGAAGAAGCTGCACAGGTAACTGAAGAACAAAGCCAAACAAAAGTAGAAACCCAAAAAGCAGATTTAAAAACTAAAGAAGCTAATTTGAAAAAGGCAGAAGCAGCTGAAACAAAAGCCCAGGCCAACGTACAAGCAGCAGAAGCGACTGTTACAAGCGCTAAAGCAACTGTCACAGAAGCTAAAGCTGCTTTATCAGCTGCGCAAGCGGCAATTCCCTTTTCAGCTGCAGCAGTAGCCGCAGCAAAGGCAGCTCTGGCCGCCGCAGAAGCTGCATTGAAAACAGCAGAAGCAAAACTGGAAGTTGCTAAAGCCGAACTTGAAAAAGCAACTGCTGAAAAACAACAGGCAACAGCACAAAGAGATGAATCTAAGGCTCAACTGAATGAAGATGAAGAAGCCTTGAAAAAAGCTCAGGATGATCTAAAAAAAGCTCAGGAAGATGTAACTGCAGCAAATGAAAAACTTGAAAATGCAAAACAACAGTTAGAAACTGCAAAAGCTGATTTAGAAACAAAAAAATCAGCATATGAAACTGTAAAAAGTGATGTTCAAAAACAATCATCTGATTTGAGCAAGAAACTTGACGAACTACTTAAAGAACTTGAAGAAGGCAAAGACTCGCAAGGTTCATCCGCTGAAACATCTAATAACAACTTGATGCAAAAAGGACAGTCGGTTATGAATCTATTTAATCAGGGCATGAACGGTATTAAAGCAATGACAGGAGCAGGTGCGGCCGCTGCACAAGGCGAAGAAACAACATCAACAAAACGCAAACCGACTGCTTATGATAACGCTGTGTTAAATCAGACTCTTGCATCAACTGCACAGTTTATAGAAAAATATCAAAACGGCGATTTGAATTTGTTCGGGTCAAATACATCAACCTCTACAAACGCAACTACAACAAGTGATAATACAAACAACTTGTTTGTTAACAAAAAGAAAGTTGAAGAATAATTGATTTGGTGCAATAAATTGCACCCTGCGGCTACGGGCTTGTGCCCCCTAACTTTGGACTACTAACCCAAAATGTAATGTTTGGGTAAAACCCCAACCTATGTTTGCTGTCATCCTGAGGAGCGCAGCGAGCTCAGGATCTTACCGGTGAAAAATGATAACAAAAAACGTTGGTCAGATTCTGAACACACACGTTTGATAAAAGATTCCAATATCTGACGCTTCAGAATGAAATCATGCCGGTGGCTGGCGCAAGGACATGCTGCCCGCAAAATAAGACTTGAAGTTTAGCAGATTGCGCGGAATTTAAACTTACCGAAACAAAAAAGAACTGCTCTAAAAATTATAATGTTGAGTGCACCCCTAAAAACGCAATCAATCATTTGTTCCACGGAGTGTACCTTCCGTCATCAGGATGCCGTCGCTTACCAGAGAGGTGCCAAGCAGTTAAATACAAAAAACAAACCCCGATTAAGAAACAACCGGGGTTTATTTTATATATAAGTCTGCTTGATTATTAGCCTACAAGATCCTGAAACATATTTCTGATGTTCTGGTTATTGTTGTTGACAGTGGTTCTTGCATTTGTTGCGGACTGTTCATTGTTGTTAGCCATTGCTTCAAGAGCTTCTGTCATATTGGTATAGCTGCTTGTGTTGTAAGATATTGCAAGGAACGGATTTGAAGATGCGGATTGTTCTTCTGCCGGCGATTCTTCAGGTTCTTCTGTAGGAGTTTCGGGTTGTGTTGTTGACGGATAATCATAGTCGTAGTCATAATCATAATCATTTCCGTAATCACCGTAAGAACCGGTTGAACCTGACTGTTTTGCTGCAATCTGTTGATCTATCTGTGCAATTTCATTATTTGTTATATCAATTTCATTTTGAATTTCACTTATTTGCTTATTAACTTTTGAAAGTTCTTTTTTAAGCGGAGCATTCTGCTTTGCTAAAGATTTGTTTTCTGCAATTGCTGATGAAATATTTGCCTGATAAGTAGATATGTTGCTGTTGTTAATATCTATTTTTGAAACACAGCTGCTTGCATCTTTGATAAGAGCTTTTACCTGGCTCATCATAGAACTGATTGCGGAAAATTCCTGACTGCTGCTTACGATAGTCGGGTTACCAACTTTGTCTGCAACATATTGTGCAACCTGATCTTCTTCCAGCTCGCCTGATTCTACTTTTGCGTTAGCTTCTTCTGTTGCTTCGCGAATTTTTTTGCTTTGTTCATCAACATTGCTTTGAGAATCATTAATGAGTTTGGAAATTTTATCGCTGATTTGCTGGTTTAATGCATCAGCTTCTTTATTCTTTTTGTCATATTCTTCTTGTAATGCTTCTACATTTTCTTGTGCTTGTTCTATATTTTGTTCGTTTTCCTGGATTGTTTTTTCGTTTTGTTTCATTCTTTCTTCGTTAGCTTTAATCTGGTCTTCAATAGCTTGTTTTTTATTGTACAAAGCCTGAAGTTGAGCCTCTAACTCGTTTTTATAAGCTACTTTTTCAGCTTTTTGCTGTTCAAGAGCTTCAATTTCTTTCTGTATGTTATCTAATTCTGTATTGTCAGTTTCAAACAAACCTGTTGTTTCTTCAGCCGGCGCTGTTGTACCGGAAGTTCTTGAAGTTCCATAAGTAGAATTTGTTCCGTTGATACCAGTAATTGTCATTGCTTACACCTTTTTTTAGAATACACACATATATATAAAAACATTTGGATATATACAATTTCAATATTTGATATATCTGTTACATTTCTTTACAAAGATGCAAACTTTAAATAAAAGAACGGTTTACGGGTAAAAAGCAATATTCAGACAAATAAGGAATCAAAACTATCGCATATATGTTGTGCACTATAATTTTTATCTATTACAATTGACTTGTATAAAAAATCACGCGGTGCCCATCTTATTGCTGTTTCAGGTTTGTAAAAAACAGCTGCAACAGGAACGTTTAGCGCACATGCAAGATGCATTGTACCTGTATCAACACTTATCAAACCCTTACACATTTTTAACACACGGGCAAGCTGATTTATGCTTGTTATATTTGTCAGGTCAACAAAATTCACGCAGCCGAGCTTTTTTATGCCGTCCGCAAACTCTCTTGCTGCTTTGCCGGCACCTGTATAAAAGACCGTTTTGCCTTCTTTTGTTAACTTTTCGATAATTTCAACACCTGTTTGCAGCGGCATATCTTTTTCTTTGTTTTTGCTGGTAGTGCAAAGAGCAACTATTTCTTTTCCTTGATAGAGGTGTGTTAATTTTTCAATAAAAATATCTTCATTTTCTTCAGGAATGTATTTCATGGGCAAAATTTCAGCGGTTTTTCCATTAAAAGCTTTTAGTAAGTTCCCGTTTAAATCCTGCATGCTTTGAAAATTGTCATCATCTAAAAAATTATTTGTCAGTAAAAATCTTGCAATTTTTTCAGACCCGGAGATTCTGTTTTTACAACCCAAAAGGCAGGAAAGCAAAATGCCTCTGTCGTTTGCATATATAATAAAAGCAGTATCTATTTTATTGCGATACGGGCATTCAAAAGCAAACTTTAAAAGCCCGAGCAATCCGCTGTGTCTTCCTCTTTTATCCATACAAATAACGTCATCAACACAAGCTTGATTTTTTGCTGCTTCATAAAAGTTTTTGTTAACACAAAATACAATCTTTGAATCAGGATAATTATTTTTTATGTTTTGACATAAAGGGTTTGTCAAAAGCACATCCCCAAAAAAGGATAAATTAATTATTAAAAAGATTTTTTTGCCGGCTATTTCCATAAAAATACAAAAATATAATTATACTAACTCGATTTATAATTTTAATATATTCAATCTTTAATTTCAACAAAAACTGTACTGCACAGGTATTCGAGTTTATATATTTGTTTTGTGATTTATGATATAATACCAACGGAGATAACAATATGTCACTTAAAGCAAGAATAGAAGCGGTATTATTTATTACAGCGCAGGCGCTGGAAGTAAAAGATATTGCAGAAATTTTAAAGGAAGACGAAACTGTAGTTGAAGAAGCTTTGCTTGATTTGATTATGGATTATTCTTCCCGTGAAGGCGCGCTCGAAATTGATGACGAAAACGGCTATATCCTTCAGGTTAAAGAGGAATATATGGATATAGTTGAACAGCTCTGCCCTGTTGAACTTAAGCCTGCAGTATTAAAAACGCTTACTGTTATTGCTTTAAAAGAACCGATAAGACAGTCTTATTTAAAAGAACTCCGCTCAAATGCCTATGAACATGTTCAGGAGCTTTTAAAGATGGGGTTAATTTCCCGTCACAGAGACAAAAACGGGCGCTCGTTTAATTTAAAAACCACCCCCAAATTCAAAGAATATTTTAAATTAAAAGGTGATGCAAAAACTCTTGCTAAAATCATTGACCTTGAAAAACAGGCCCGCGACAACGGCGATGAAGATTTTGAAGAACATCTTGACATGTCCGAGTTTGTGGAAAAAAACTAAATTTTGAATGCCGGTTTTCTGCTTATTTCTGAAAAAGCAATTGCCGGTTTTGAGTATCTTTCGTTTTCCTGAATACGTTTGTAATAATCTTTTACCAGCACAATCTGGGTCTTAACATTTTCAAACCCGTTTTCTTTAAGATATTTTTCAATTTTAGCCCCGCTTGTCTGATACTTTTTATTACGGACAAAAAAGTTAAATTTTTTCTTTCTCATAAAAATCTGACTGAGCGAAAAATTAATAACATCAGGCAGATAATTGTCAAACGCACTGACTAAATCAATATTCAATATAAAGTTTTCGTTATCGCTTGTCTGGATAGAAAAATAACCTTTAACAGAATGTGTAGAACTGTCTTCGAGCACATATTTGAAAAAAGAAGTCCGTGATAAACCGCTTAAAAGAACATTTTCAAATTCACCCGGGGTTTTAGCAAGCGAATATCTAAAATGCGGAAAAATAAGCTCGTTGAATATTCCCGAAGCAGCAGAGGCATCAGAATTTTTAAACGGTCTGAAAAAACCTTTATCCAGTGACGGGCCGGCTACATTTATTTCTTCCATTTTCCACAGCTGTTCCGAGGCGCATACCCTGAACCCGCAGCCTTTTGAAAACAGTTCCAGAAGTTCTTCATGGTCTTCGTCCACTTTCACCATAAAAGTGTTTGCCCCCATAGCGCCGTATTTTGCAATAGCAAAACTGACAAGCTGGCGCCCTGTATCGTAACCGTTTTCGTCAAGAAAAAGTTTGCTGATTCTCCAGCTCTGCGGATTTTTCTCTTGCGGTTTTAATGTGACAAGCCCGCTGAGCTTGTTATTGTCCATTGCAACATAAGAATCAGAGGCAAATTTTAAACTTAAAGGCAAAATTCTGTTTATTGCGTTAAACGGAAACGGAACATACGATTTATACCCGAACGCAACATCAGCACCGCTCAGGTTGGTTATCATTGATATCATTTTTTTTAATTCCGGAATGTCCCGTAATGCTAAACTTCTAATTTTTGCCATAAATTTAATATATCATTTTTTTTTAAAGTAATAAAGATAACAAAAAATTTTATTTACCAGTATTATATATATGTCATGTTAACAATTTATCCGCTGATATGTAACAGCAATAAACAATATAATAGTGTTAAAAATCCTAACTTCGGGTATAGATTGCCTAAAAATGCAGTGAGCGATTTAAGAGACATCCCTCATTTGACCTGCGGCTGCTGCGGAAAAGAAATGCTTTCTTTTGAAACGTTAAATAAATTTATTAAATCTTTTGCACCCGGTTCCGCACGAACGCTTGAAAACAGCATTTTAAGCAAATTTAAAAACAGCTGGGCATATAGTTTTGTTAAATCACTTTCCGCAAATAATCCGCGAAAAACCGTTGACGAACTGCTTAAATCGGAGAAGGTGCAAAAACAATTACAAAATGTATCCCCCGACAAAAAAATTATACTGGGAGAACTGGTTTCAACAGCAGATAAACTCACCGTTAAGTCACCGCGGGTTATACAAAAACTTTCTAAGTTTTATGAGTTTTTTTCAGAAGAAAATCGCGAAATTTTTGATTTGATGGAAATTTATGCGCAAAAGTACCCCAAAAATACTTTTGCGGAAATTTTTCAAAAACCGGAAGTTGCACAGCATCATACACAGCTTTTTGAACTGTACAAAAAACAGGCGCTTGCGCAAAAAATAGAGGTATTTAAAAGATTAAAAGAATTTTCTAAAAAACTTACTCCTCAGGATGTAAAAAAATTGCAGGCGGCAAATAACGAGGCTCTTAAAGTATTAAATAACGAATATTATAAACCGCAAATAAAACATGCCTGCGTAGAAGATATATACAATAATTTTCTTAAAACCTGTGAAACAAAACGAATAAGAAAAAAACTGTTTGATATAATAAAAGATATTCCTTATAACAAACCGGCAGCGGATGAATTTATTGCTCTTTGTTCTCAAAACAAAACACCGGATAAAGAAATAGTTACAAGGTTTGCGCAGGAAATGTCGGCAACTTTTGAGCACGTTCTTGCCAAAAGTCATAAAGGCAAAGACGCAATTGAAAACGGTATAATACTATGCAAAAAATGCAACTCAGAACGTTCTAATGTTCCATACCGCATATATTTAAAAATTCATCCGGAGATGAAAAAAAATATTCAAAAACAAATTAACAGAATAATTACGTTTATTAACAGTGAAAAGCTCATTGGCTATGATAATTATCCGCTCGATATTAAAAAGACACTGCTTAGAGAAACTGATAATTTAATAAAAATAAAAATTAATAAATATTTAAAATATAAAGAGCAGCAAGCACTTTCAAAAATTGAGGCGGCAAAAGCCTCTTTAGATAACAACAGTGTACAGGCTGATACAGCTTTGCAAAAACTGGAAAGTATTAATGATAGACTTGAAACTTTAATGGCAGAAGTAAGACAGCTTAAAAAAGATAAACACAGGATAAATGAGGCATTGACACTTGCTCAGCAGAATATGGAGCACTATGAAAACGTTATGCAGCAAAATGAAAAGACGCTTGAAATTATCAAAAAATTAATAGAAGAGGATATTGTGATAAACCAGAGTGCAAAGCCTCTAAAATAGTTTTATATAGCCAACAGCCCCCGATATAATGTCTGTGAAACAGATATTGACGCAACAAAAGATAAAATTATTCCCCATCTCCCGCCGGGAGCAAGAACTCTGTTCAAAACGATTGAGTCTAAATATTCTCCCTCGCCCCTCGGGGAGCGAATTTCCGGACGGGTGAAACCCGGGGAGCGAGGACATTGAGCCGGCTTGTGCAAAGCACAAAAGGCGAAACTGTCCGAGCGTGAAGGAAATTCAAGACAGAGGGTTGGGGTGAGGGTTTGAAGAACAACTATAACCCTACAACCAAGACAGAGGGCCGGGGTGAGGGGGACACAGGCTCTGCGTGCCCGCCAATGGCCGGAGTGAGACGACAGAATTCACCTTAAATATTCTGCCTCTCCCGCTGGGAGAGGGTTGGGGTGAGGGTTTGAAGAACAACTATAACCCTACAACCAAGACAGAGGGCTGGGGTGAGGGGGCAATAAGTAAAGAGCCGGAGTGATGGGGTATTCAACAAAAAACGCGTAAAAATCCAAAATCTTAAATCCCCTCAAAACTCTTTGTAAATCGAGCTTTTAGCCGATTTAATCGTTCCTTGTTTGTAACAAATTTGTAACAAATAGCATATAAAGTGTTTAAGATTTAAAAAATTGGGTACTAATTATATATAAGGTTTATATAAATACAGGAGTTAAGAAATGGATAAAATTCACAATAAAAACA
>CALUQS010000054.1 GCA_944322975.1 Candidatus Gastranaerophilales bacterium | reverse complement strand
ACTTTGAGTTCTTTGACGGCGGGCTCATATTACAGCCTAACATGTTAATATCATATACCTTTGTAAACACATTTGATTACAATAACGCCGCCGGAGTACGCATAGAATCCGACCCGTTACATGCAATACAACTTGCACCGGGAATAAAACTCATCGGCAACACCAAAAACGGCTGGCAGCCTTACATAGGTGTAAATATGGTATGGAACCTTTTAGACGATTCACGTGTAACAGCTAATGGCGTACGTTTACCCGAAATGTCAATCAAACCGTATGTTCAATATGGCGTAGGCGTTCAGAAAAGATTTAAAGACAGATTCCTGGCCTACTGTCAGGCAATGGTACACAACGGCGGGCGTAACGGAGTTTCTCTCACAGCAGGCTTCCGCTGGAAAGTCGGCAAGTAAGAACATTTTGTAACGGTGGGCACGCAGAGCCTGTGCCCCCCTCACCCCAGCCCCTCTGTCTTGAAATCGGACGTTTCGGGCTCCTGAACGTAGCCCTTCACAGTGGCACTGGGTTTAATTTCTATACGGCACGCAAAAGCTACGCTTTTGACTTAGCCTGCCTCCATTTCGACTTGACATTTAGTCAACTCGAAACGGAGTCCTTACAGCCGCTCTATTCACTATTTATAGATTAATAAAGACAAGCAATATTAATGATTTTTCCGTGAAGCCATTTTGCACGAAATCAAAGATTTCGGCAAAAGAAGGCAAATTCGCTCCCCCAAGGGGCGAGGGGGTATTTAAGCATTGCCCGTCCTGCAGCTACGGACTAAAAATTGTGCCGTCTGCACGGCTGATGAAGTATAAAATTAACACAAGGAATCCCTATCAGTATGCCATCGGGTACAAAGCAAGGTTGCATCCGGACATTATAACAATTTTATATTATTCATTGCTTCTTTATGGTTTGGATTTGCATCTAAAACTTTTTGATACTGAATTTTTGCATCTTCTTTTCTGCCAGCAACTTCATAAGCAAGGGCGAGATTATATCTTATATCAATATTATTAGGCTCCAGTGCAACAGCTGTTTCTAAAGACCTTATTGCGTTGTCATGATCCCCGTCTTTTGATTGAAGTGTACCAAACAAAGCGTGAGCACGGGCATTTTTTGGGTCAATAAAAACGGCTTCTTTATAATATCTTTTTGCCTCAATAAAATTTTGAATACCCATATATATATCGCCTAACGTTTCGTAATAAAGACTAATTTCCGGAGCCAGTTCTATTGCTCTTTTGCACTGTTTTATTGCTTCGGAATAATTTTTTATCGAATTATTGGCAAGTGCGAGTTTGTAATATATCTCAGGGTTTTCGTTATTATATTGCATTGCTTCGCCGAATTTATCAAAAGCCTGTTTTGTTCTGCCTTTATTCAACAAATAAACCGCTTCTTCCGTCAATATAGATGAAAGATTGTTATGTATAATTTTTATGTCAGAGGGAATTGCCACCTCGATTGCATCGTGGCAAACTTTTTTAGCCATTTCAAAATTTTTGTTCATACAATATGCCATAGCCAGGGTCTGGCTCAATAACAAATTGGTCGGATCCTGTTTTATCGTTTCTGAAATAAGCTCTATACTTTCGTCTGTTTTGCCCGTATATATGTATATTTTAGCTATATAATTTTTCAGGGTATAGACATCGGCATTAGGCAAATTCATCGCTTTTTGTGCATAAGTAAGCGCATCATCATACATGTGCAGGTGGAACAACAAGTCTATTATTTCTTCATAAGATTTATAATTTTCAGGTTCGAGATTAACAAGCAGTCTTGAGTAATAAAGCACGCTGTCGGTATCTTTAAGCTTAAGATAAATTCTGCGCATATCTTTTATTACTTCAATATTCGCTGAGTCTTTTTCCAGAACTTTTTTATATGCGCTTATTGCTTTATCATACTGGTTCATTGAAGAATACAAACTACCCAGAATCTCGTAATATTCAAGTTTTTCATCCTCGTTTTCCACAAGAGTCACAAGCTGTCTGTACAGTTTAAGAGCAGAATCTTTTTGTTTGTTGTTGTAATACAACAAAGCAAGCGATTTCATCGCATGAAGGTCATATTTATCTTTGCTTAATAAATAACTATAATAGTAAACCGCCTTTTTAGTCTGGTGTGTATCTCTGTATAAATCCGCAATCTGGGTATATAAAGACATATCATCCGGGAATGTTTTTATTAAAACCAGCAGGTTTGAAATGGCTTCATATTCTTTTTGAATTGAAATATAAATTTTTACCAAAAGTTTGCGCAAATCATGGTGATAAGGGTTCTGGTTTAAATATTTTTTTGCCAGCTTTTGCGCGGTATTATAATCAGCATTTGCGGCAAGTGCCTCTACCTGCTGATATACTTCATCAGGAGAAATTTGTAAATTTTCCCCTTGCTGGTGTTGAGAAGGCGAATTATCCTTTAACTTTAACAGGACATACAAAATCCCCAGTACAAAAAATATTAATAATATTATTAAAACAAAGTTATTAGACATCGTAATACCCGATAACTATCCCGGAGGCCATTTCAAAGGTCTTCCGGCTAATATATGCAAGTGGATATGAAACACTGTTTGTCCGGCAGATTCTCCCGTGTTTATTACTGTTCTGTATTCTTTTATATTTAATTTTTTAACCACATTCTTAACTGCAACAAACAAAGCCGACATGATTTTTTCTTCATCCAGTTCGTTTAAAGAC
>CALUQS010000053.1 GCA_944322975.1 Candidatus Gastranaerophilales bacterium | reverse complement strand
CTATAGCGGCGACTTTAACAAAACAGGCGGAACTATTACTATCGGCGACTCTGATACTGCTGTTACTGGTGATGATGTTGAAAACAAATTCTTTGCAGGTGACTCGACTTTAGACGGTGTTACGGTTACCCTGAACAACAGCTCTTCTCTTGCTGCAGGAACAGACAAAACTATTACAGTCAAAGATACTATCATTAATATTACCAATAAAGGGCTTACTTCTTATAAAGAAAATGATAATGGCGAAGTAACTCTTGAAACAAACGGAAATAAAACGGTTATCGGCAATATAGAAACTGCTGCTGATGACACATCATCTAAAATCACTGTATCAGGTGAAAATACTGTACTTGAAATTGCCGGTGATGTATCCGGCTACACAGGCGCCTTCTCACAAACAGGCGGTACAACCCATGTTACGGACGGTTCGGTTTTCTTTGGCGGAGACAACACAATAATCACTGCCGGCAACCTTGTGTTTGATTCAGGTTCTGAACTTGCTACAGGTTCAAAAGTAACTATTAAAGACTCAGAGGTAAACCTTTCTATCTCCGGTTCAACAAATTTTACAATTGAAAACGGAAATCAGGTTTTCCATGGCGGCGGTTTTTTTGTACTTGAAGAAGTTACATTGACAAATAATATAAGCAATGATGAGTCTAATGTATACAATTCAAACATTCTTTTTGGCGAAAATGCAGGTCTTGGCTCACAGGCTGATCATACGCTTGGCAAAACACCGACAGAAACAGGAGAAGGTGGTAACGCAGACTATATCTTCTTAAATAACTCTGTAGCAGAAGACGGCTCAAAATTGACAATCAACTACGGTTCGTCAGTCACTGTTCTCGCTAAGGTAATGAAAGACAGCAGCGCAAATGATTCAGGCTTTGGCGCTGATATCTCAGGTATAGGTACAGTTAACGTCAACAATACAAACAGCAAAGACGAAGCGCTTACTTTCATATCTGATAACAGCGGCTTTAGCGGTGCATATTACCAGACAGGCGGCAGTATAAGATTTGAAGGTCAAAACGGTGCTTCACACTTCTTTGACGGTGTAAATAAACTTACAAATCAAAGCTACGTTGCGTTTGGTGCAGATTCTGTAATTCACGGTACAAACTACGTTGATTCGACTTCAACCATTGTCATGGAGAACGGCTCTTCAATAGATACAAACGACGGAGACCTGACAAGAATTATTCTGCAAGGCGGTACGTTGAGTATAGAAAATACTGATAAAGACAATGCGCTTAACATTAATATTTCCGTAGAAAATAATGAACTCGGCGGGAATGTTAACAAAACAGACGCAGGTGCTCTGACTATCAGTGCTGACCAGCATACTTACACAGGCAATTATACTCAAACAGGCGAAGGCAAGGTCACTGTTAACGCAGGCAAAAGCTTCTTCGGAGGTAAAAACAATATAAACAAAGGTACTGTTGATTTAACCGCAGAAGGTGCTAAAGTTGCAGGTCAAAACACAATATCTTCAACCAGTGACACAGTCGGCGGTAAAATGCAAATCGGTGATAAAACAGATACAACAAGCTATCTTAATAATCCGATTATCGTAAACACTGTTGAGTCAGATACAAATGCAGGTCTTGAACTTGTGACAACAGACGGTAATGACCAGAACCTTGAAGTCGGCTTTGCTATAGAAGGAGCCGGCAGGGTTACCCACACGGGCGACGGCACATTGAACCTCAATAACGCAGGCGAAAACGAGTTGTTTGCAAATTATACAGGAACATTTACACATGACGCGGCTACAACCGGCATAACCAACGTATTTGGAAAATCGTTTGCCAAAAACGATATCCAAAACGGTACACTGAACTTGAAAAACGGTTCTGTTCTTGTAGAAGGAGAAACAAAGCTTACCGGCGACGGAACCTTAAACATAGGTAATATAGATAATGAAGTTATACCGGAAGGTGAAGAAGCTAAATATGCCTTTGACAAAGATTCTAAAGTCACAATTGCCTCAAGCATTTCCGGTGACGGTAAAGTCAATATCTCTAACGGCACAACAACACTCGAAGCAACAAGCAATAACGCGGACTTTGAGGGTGCATACCGCCAGACAGGCGATTCAGTTGTTGAAGCAAAGGCCGGTTCTACCTTCTTTGGCGGAATAAACAACCTTATTGAAAAAGGTAAACTTTTATTCAGAAAAGACGCTAAACTTGCTGAAAACAGCGCTGTGGAACTCAGCGGCAACATGGTTGAACCGGAAAATGACGGTGACAGACCGGTTGAAAAGGCTGTTCTTGACCTTGACGGAAGAGAAAACGCTGTATTTAACGGTACAAATGAACTTACACTTGCCGGAGAATCAGCAGCAGGAGCTAAATTCGTCTTTACAGACGGTATTTTACAAAACGCATTACTTCACGGTACACAAAATATCGGCAGCGCCGCAGATGCAACAAAAGATGAAGTGATTACACTCGGCGCCGGTTCAGGGTTTGCGTCTGACGCTGTTGTTACAATTAACGGCGTAAGCGAAGACAGAGCACCCGAGGTTGTGCTTGCAAGCGGCTCTGTTGCTGCTGACGGAAGTAAAGCCCAAATCGGTGAAAACGGTATATTATATCTCGTTTCTGACGGACTTGATTACTATACAATTACAACCGGCAACGGCTTTGTAGGTGTCGGAAAAGACCCCAGAGAAGAACACGCTCCGAATATTAATATTTATAATGACCAGTCCGGATTTAAAGGCGATTTCTATCAGGATGCCGGACGCGTAACGGTTAAAGAAGGCGCCACTTTCTTTGCCGGTGACAGCGCAAACGACAAAAATATTGTAATCACCGGTAACCTTGACAACGGAACAAACGGCGAACTCTACCTTGAAAAAGGTTCGTTCCTCGGCGGCGACATTATGCACGTTGTTAACGCAGCTGTTGATGCGGCTGATCAGGGTGCATTCTCTCCGCACGGCAGAGTTTATATTGCCGACAAAATCTATACTCAAGACGGGGTAGAATTAACCGACATCAATGAATTGATGAAAGGCGATTTATACTACAACACAAAATACGACGCAAACGGCAATCTGCTCGTTGATGAACTTAGCAATATCAAAGTCACAAATGCCGGCCTTGTACTTGCTAACGGTACTGTATTTGACGGGTCGCAGGGTATAACCGAGTTCAACAAACAAAATAACGGTGTAGTTGATATAGGCTTTTCTGACGGAGCCGGTGTAAACGGTGATATCCGTCTCGGCGATGAAACAATGCTTTCATACGGCGACAATGCCTTTATAAAAGACAATTCTGTTTTAGAAATGTCTGACTCAGCCGTATTAAACTTTATGAACGAAAATACGACATTAAATTATAACCCTGATATAGTAGGCGGCGGTGCTATCTATAAAGAAGGTCTGGCTGTTACAAATGTAGCCTCAGCAATAGATATGACCGGCGAACTTAAAGTCAGTGAAGGTACTTTGAACTTTACAAACAAAGACAAAGTTATCTTCAACAAAGGCGACGGTAATCCTAGACAAACCGGCAGCGCAACAATCGGTTCTGATTCTTCAAGCGCTAACCTGAGCATTGCTGCAAATCAAACAGTGTTCGGCGGTGATGTTATAGCTAACGCACAGAACGATACTCAGTCTGTTCTTGCTTTAGCCGGCAAAAACACTGAAATCGGCGGCAATTTATCAACAAACAATACGGCTGTTTCCATCTTTGGTGACACAACAGTCGGAGGTAACTGGAGTATTGACGGCAATACCTCGTTAAATATGGCCGGCAACTACGCTAATACAATAGATATCGCAGGCGACCTTGTAGTCGGTGCAAATGCAGGGTTAAAAGACGGAAAACTTCCTGTATCGTTTGATTATGACCCGCACAGAGGCGCAATGGATACAATCAATGTTGACAGCTTTGTTAACAACAGCAATTCACCGCTGTTGATTACAGGCATCAACTTTGTAACTTCGCCTGTAGACAGAAACTTCGACCTCAGTGCCGACAAGCTGATTCAACAGCGCAACCCTCAGGATACACCTTATTATGACCCGACAAGCTTCTACGCTAACACTGCAATGGGTCGTTACTTCCTGAGTAACGGCGCAGGCGGAGGTGCTGATTTTTCAGGCACCTTAGTTCATCTGAACCCGCAGCAGTACAGAGGACAGGTTGCAACAATTGCCTCATGGCAAAACCAGCTGTTGATTAACAACTTGTTATTCGACCACATGGATATTGTAACAAGACAGCTGATGGATGATGAAAAAACAGCAAACAAATACGCTGCAACAATTCCTCAGTTTGCACCTTATCAGTATGACTTAAAAGGCGGCAGCCTCTGGTACAAAGCTTACGGTAACTTTGAAACTCTTTCTATGACAAAAGGTTTGAGCGTAGGCAACAATGCATACGGCGCATTAGTCGGTGCTGACTTCCCGCTTATAAAGCTCAAACACGGATGGAACATTGTACCGACCGCTTATATCGGCTATAACGGCGCACATCAGCACTTTAACGGTGTAAGTATGTATCAAAACGGGGCTCAGTTAGGCTTAATGGGTACTGCTTACAAAGGCAACTTCTTAACATCGTTATTGGCATACGGCGGCGGCTACGGAAATGATATGTCAGTACGCGGCGAATACGGCGGCGGCAGCGATAACACAGGAAACTGGTTCGCAGGCGTTGCTTCTAAAACCGCTTACAACATTCATTTGCCGGCTGACTTTATATTCCAGCCTACTTTGATGGCTGCTTATAACGCATTCGGCTCACAAAACTGGGGCTCTGACTTTGGTGTTATGAGTATGAGTTCCGGCATGCTTAACGGTATAAACGTTGCACCCGGGTTCAACTTAATATGGCAGAAAAAATCCTTTAACATATACTTAACAGCTCAGATGGTGTACAACATTATGGGCGGTGTTGACGGAAAGGCCGGCAATGTTGACCTCGGTTATGTAAGAATGAGACACTCTTACTTTGAATACGGTTTAGGTATTTCTAAAAACTTCAAAGACCGTTTCGGTGGCTTCTTGCAGTTCGTAATCAGAAACGGCGGCAGAACCGGTATCGGTTTCTCCGGCGGTATACAAATCAAATTAGGCAAATAAGTTTATTTGCAGTAACAACAAAAGCCCTGTTGATAAAGACAGGGCTTTTGTGTTGATATATGTAGAGAAAACGAATAAAAAGAGCCGGTTAGTTTTGTTAATCCGGCTCTTATAATTTAATTTCTACTTTATATTCTAATCCAAGTAGAATGCAGTAATAACTTTATGAGATTCTTCCGCATACTCAATCGCTTTGTGCAATGTGTTTGATGTATGAGACAAGAAACAAATCAACTGCTGGCAGTCGTCAATAATTTCTCTGTTACAAATACGGCTGGCATCAGCAAGGGTCATCATTGCTCTGTCAGCATGTTCTATGATATTAGGTACTCCGATAAGCTGGTCCTGCACATCAGACGGCTGCTGACCTATAGTCTGCGGCAAAATAACTTTTAATTTGTCGGGGTTTGATTTCATAGCACCTCTTATTGTTGCTGCGTTTGTACCCGAAGAACCGCCAGACGTAATAATTGTATTACCCTGCATAACCAGCGCATATGAAAGAGTTTCTATAATTTGCTGATGCGTTATAGGTAAATTACGGCTGCCTATTATTGCAATTCTTTTTGTAGACTGTTGAAGCGTTGCAAGCTCCATTGCAAGCTGGTCTACAGTGTTTGCATCTTCTTCCGAGACGGTATCCAAATCATCTGTAGGAACCATAATCGTAGGTTGTTCTTGTTTTTCGTTTTCGTCTGACATCTTTGTATCCTAAATAAATATTTTACTAAAAAATTTTTTTTGATTTATCATAATAATATCATAAATTACGAAAATTAAAAGTATTTTAAACAAAAAAAGCTGAAACATAGTGTAATATCTACAGAGTATCGAGGGGGAGCATTGGAAGAGTTACTGAAAGGTCTTAACGACGAACAAAGACAGGCTGTTGTTGAAAAAGAGGGAGCACTGCTTGTGCTTGCCGGAGCAGGCAGCGGCAAGACAAAAGTGCTTACAACACGTATAGTCAATCTGGTAAAATCAGGTGTTAACCCTTACAAAATCCTTGCCGTAACCTTTACAAACAAAGCCGCAAAAGAAATGCGCGAACGTCTTTCTAAAATGATTGGCGAAGAAGTGGTTAAAAAAATGTGGGTAGGTACTTTCCACAACATCTGCGGCAGAATACTAAGGTTTGATATAGAAAACTACAAAAGCCCCGACGGCAGAAAATGGGACAACAACTACGTCATCTATGACGAAACAGATACAAATACAATCATAAAAAATGCTATAAAAAAGCTGAATATTGATGAGAAAACTTTTGCCCCGAAACTCGTTAAAGCAGCGATAAGCAATGCCAAAAGCAAAATGCAAGATGCATACACCTTTGCTACAAGGGCAAGAGATTACCGCTCTCAAAAGATTTCCGAAATTTATTACGAATACGAAAAACAGCTTTTAGCCAACAACGCCATAGACTTTGATGACATGCTGCTTTTAACAGTAAATCTTCTCTCCACAAACGAAGAAGTCAGAAACAAATACCACGAGCGATTTTCTCACATACTTGTCGACGAGTTTCAAGACACAAACATAAGCCAGTATATGCTTATACGCCATCTGTATTCAAACGGCAAGACTGATGAGGAATTGAAAGGAAGAAGCCTCTGCGTAGTAGGTGATGTTGACCAGTCGATTTACAGCTGGAGAGGTGCTGATTACAAAATCATCCTAAACTTTCAGACTGATTACAAAAACGCAAAACTCATTAAGCTTGAAAAAAACTACCGCTCTGTAGGGACAATCCTTGACGCTGCAAACGCAATTATTGTCAACAACACCGAGCGTTTGAGCAAAAACCTTTATTCAACAAAAGGGCAGGGTGACAAAATTGATATTTACGAGGCACAGGACGAATCAGGCGAAGCGTATTACATAGCAAACAAAATAAAACACAATGTGCGCAACCTCAATGATTGCTCCGTTCTTTACCGTACAAACTCACAATCACGTGCTATAGAAGAAGCTCTTATCTCTCAGGGGATATCTTACCGCATGGTCGGCGGCTTAAAGTTCTATGATCGTAAGGAAATCAAAGACCTTATTGCCTACTTAAAACTGATTTACAACCGGCATGATTCGCAGAGTTTAAAAAGAATTATAAACGTACCCAAACGTTCAATAGGCGATACTACGGTAAAAAAACTTCAGGATATTGCCTCGCAAATGGATTATTCAATCTATGAAGTTATACAAAATATTGATGAATACGAAGATTTTTCTTCCGGTGTAAAATCAAAGCTGAAAAACTTTGCAGAACTTATCGATAAGCTGGATAAAAACCGTACATCGCTTTCATTGCCGGAGTTTATTGCATTTATTATCGAAGAAACAGGATATCTTGGAGAGTTAAAGCAGGAGGATACGGAAGAGTCACAATCCCGTATAGAAAACCTGCAAGAGCTTGTTAACGTTGCACGTGACTTTGCACCGGAGGACGAGTCAAATATCCTCGGTGAATTTCTTGCACAGGTTGCGTTGGTCAGCGACCTTGACGAAACACCGGATGCTGAAAACGCGGTAACTTTAATGACCCTGCACGCTGCAAAAGGACTTGAATTCGACACGGTTTTTCTGGCAGGGCTTGAAGAGGGAATATTTCCTCACAGCCGTTCATTAAACAACAATACAGAGATGGAAGAAGAACGACGTCTTATGTATGTAGGTGTGACACGTGCAAAACAAAAGCTATACATAACTTTTGCAAAAAGACGCCAAATGTGGGGCGAGACAAGATACTACACCCCGAGCAGATTTCTTGAAGAAATCCCCGCAAACCTCACAGAAAGAAACTCTTCTGACGACAACAGCTACTCTTCTGGCGGCAGAGGCACGTTTAATCAGGCGGTTAACAAAATTAAATCACAGGCAAGAGCTGATTATTCAGGCTATGTAGAAAAGACAAACAGTTTCGGCAAAGGGTTTGTTGCGCCGTCGGCCGGATTTTCAAACGCACAGAGCATCAGCAAAGTTGTAAAGAAAAAGCCTGTTTATAACGGCGAAACAGGCAATGCTGCTTACAAGCCTTTATCAGCACCGAAACAGAATAATTTTGTTAAAAGAGAGGCTTTTGTTGTAAAAAATGCCCAAAACAAAGCAAATGATGAAGAAAAAATAAAAAAAATACTCGAAGACAACCCGATAAAAAGAATGCTTGAAGAAAAAAAAGCAAAAGAGGCTGCACAGGCTGCAAAGACAGAACAGGCTCACAGTTTTGCCAAGGGAGACAGAGTGTTTCACGAAAAATTCGGTATGGGCTACATTGACGAGATAAAACAAATCGGCTCTTCATCAATGTATGTCATTGACTTTGGCAAGCAGGGGAAAAAGGCTGTTGACGCATTGTATGCAAATTTAAAGAAGTTTTGATGACTTCGTCGATGCCTGCTAAAAATTATATTTTAAACTTGTTATTTTTTAATTGTTTTTGTGCTTTTTGCACATCTATAACAGACGGCTTTTTATTCATATATTTTTCAAGATTAGTTCTTAATTCAAAAAAATGTATTTTGTTCATCAGGTCGATAAATTTATCAAAATCTTTTTTACTGATTATATAAAGAAATTTCTTTTTGTCAGGTTGATTTACCCCTAAGGTAAGAAAATCACCGTTTTTTTCTTTAAGTTTATTTCTAAAATGTTTTATATCTTTTGAAGAACCGGTTATTTTCAAGAATTTCCCAAATGACGGGGAAGGGTTTATTTTCAAATTTTCAGGCATTTTACGTAAAATATCTCCGTTTATTATTTTAAATCTCAATATTTATATAAAACACCTGAAAAATAATTTTGCTATAAATATCTTATTTTATATCAACACGCGCTTCTATATTGCAATCAATGTCACCGTAAATAACATCCATATACATATCGTTGACAGGAATTACTTTAGCATAATTCAATGACTGCTGATTATGATCCGTATTCACTGCATAGGCAGGAATTTTAGCTATAAGCTGGTTTCCCTGATAAAAATTCAGAAAAAAAGTATTGTTTGGCGCTTTTACTGAAAGTATTCTGTAATACCCGGGTTCAATTTCTGTTCCTCCGGGAGCAATCAATGTAACAGGAATCATAACCGTGGGATAATCGTCGTATTTTGAGGGAATGACATTGCTGTCAGACGGAGGCATCTGTCCTTCTGGCAGCTGCGGACCAATAGGGGCGCCTTTGGGTTTTTTCTTTGATTCTTTTTTCTTTTTTTTACGTGTAAAAAAATCTAAAACCTTGTTAAACTCCTCATCTGTCACGGCTTTTTGCTGGCTTTTGGCTGCTTCATCAATTTTTATTGGTTCATCCCAAAAATCATCGTCAAAAGCGCTGCATGGCAGTACCGGAAAAATAAACATCAATAAAATATAAACAGATAAAAATCTTTTCATAATTAATATGATAATGATTTTAGAGATTAAGTAAAGCAAATATTTTGCTTTTTAATATTATAATGTTTATTATGTAAATAAAAACAAGAAAGCCCGTTATGTTTAACAAAAAAAATCAAAAACAGGAACCAGTTAGACTCAATAAATTCATTTCCTCATCAGGACTTTGTTCAAGACGCAAAGCAGATGAGCTTATTGAGCAGGGAGCTGTAAAAGTTAACGGAGCTGTTGTAAAAGAGATGGGGTTCCTTGTTACAAATAAAGACAAAATTACAGTAAATAATCAGCTTTTGAAAAAAATTCAGCCTGTTTATATAAAATATTATAAACCGGCCGGTTATATAACAACGATGAGTGATGAAAAAGGCAGAAAAACCATATATGATATTCTGCCGGAAGAGGTAAAAGACTTAAAACCCGTAGGCAGGCTTGATAAAGATTCTACCGGACTTTTGTTGCTAACAAACGATGGCGATTTTATAAATAAAATGACACACCCTTCGATAAAAATTCCAAAAGTTTACAGGGTTTGCGCACAGGGAAAAATGAATGTATCACACCTTGTTCAAATGGCTAAAGGTATAGAAATTGAAAAAGGAAAAATAGCCTACGCTGACGCAACGATTTTGGAATACGAGGGCAAAAATACAGTTCTTCAAATTATTCTATATCAGGGAATGAACAGACAAATAAGAAAAATGCTGGACTCTCTCGGTTTCCCTGTTATATCATTAAAAAGAATTTCTCATGGAACAATAAATATTCAAGGACTCAAAAAAGGACAGTTTAAATACATAAAACCAAAAGAAATCGCTGATTTGCTAAAATATATACAAAAGCTGGAAAAACAACAAACAAAAGGAAACTAGATATATGCAGGTTTTTGTTACAGGTACCGATACTAATGTAGGCAAAACAATTGTCACTGCAGGGCTTGCTGCGGTTATGCAATCGCTCGGGTACAAATCCGGAGTATACAAACCTTTCCAGAGCGGCGCAGAAGTGAAAAACGGTTTTCTTGTTTCTACAGATCTCGCTTATGTAAAACAGTTTGATTTTTATATAGAAACTTTATGTTCATACTTGTTAAAAGCCCCGACAGCGCCATATATAGCAGCAGAGCTTGACGGCATTGAAATTGATATGGATACGGTAAAAAAAGAATACAACTCTATAAAGGAAAACTGTGACATTCTTCTTGTTGAAGGCGCAGGCGGATTAATGGTACCTGTCGCAAAAGAAATTTTAATGCTGGACGTTGCAAAAATGATGGATATACCGTTATTGATTGTTGCCCGTCCTGATTTGGGTACAATAAATCATACTCTTTTGACAATAAATGCTGCAAAACAGGCAGGTATCGATGTCGCAGGTGTAATAATTAACAGATATCCGCGCGGGACTAACGATATTGCCATAAAAACAGCGCCAAAACTCATTGAAGAATACTCTGATACAAATATTCTCGGGATAATACCCGATATTGAAGATTTTAAAAATGCAAAACCGGGGGCGCTTATTAACATATTTATAAACAGTCTTGATATAGAAGGAATTTTTAGAATCAAAATCCCTAAACTCAATCTTTCATTGTAATATATCCGCTTTACGGCGCAGCGGTGTTTTGGGCTCCTTACAGAGTAACAGGACTTTCTGATATAATTTTATTCAAATATTTTTCTGTTTCTTTAACTCTTTTTCGTTCGCTGCTGATTTTGGTTTGAAAATTTTTAAGATTTTTTATTATTTCCGTGTGAGAATACTTAAAATTACAAATATTTTGTGTTATGACTTCCCATTCCGTTAAACAACCTGATAGATTATCTCCTAACGGAAGTTTGCATTTGTTAGCGGCAATAATTATTTTTTTAAAGATTTCACGCTGAAAAGGTATCATATCTTTATTTAACTTTGGCAGGAAGGTATATTCTGTCAATTTATCAAGAAAAACCTCAAGCAAGTCAGCTGCAGTATTCGGGTTAGGGATAGAGGTTTTATAAATATCATCGGTTATCCTGAGACTTTTCCCTGCAAGTACAAAGTTGTTAGGATTACAATAATCAAAATTCAGATAATATTCTCCGTCTTTCATTTTGTTAAGCTCGGCACAGTCTCTTGCAATTGCGTTGTAACTCTTTTGAGAAACTGATGCAAATAACGGAAGATATATTTTTTCATAATACTGGAGACATTCCTCTTCACTATAAAATTTTTTAAATTTTTTAGGGATTCCGGCCGGCACATGCAGGGTTTTAGGTGACATGTTTTTAAGCACATACACATCATAAAATTCTGCAACAGGTTCTCCGTAATATGTTTTTAAATTTTTGAATTTGCCTTGAGACAATCCGTCAAGAATATCCGCAAAGTTTTGTTCTTTATTGAATACCTTTAACACATATTTTGAGTCTATTTTGTATACCTTGCCATAATGACCTTCGCCAAGAAGTTTTCTGTGTGACAAATTTTTTTGCATAAATTTATGCAACAGTTTTATCAGCTTATTTTCCTGTTTAAAAGTTGCGTGTCCTTGCTTTAATATAATATCCAGCTGTTTTGTAAAAGCACTGCTGCCTTTAAAATTTACATTTTCTGCTTTATGTTTTAGCGCAGGGGTATATGTATAATTTTGTTGATTTATTCGGGGATGTATTGTTATCATTGTTGTATAGGTTTCGGTCTTAGTACATATTTATAATACAGCAGAGGAAATGTTTTGAAATATTTTGAAGGAAAAATTGATACATTAATTGACAAACTTTCGCATTTTGTTTCCGTTAATCAGGTTTTTAACCCTTGGAAAGATACTGATGAAACAGATAATCCGTCAGTTGATGCGGTATTAATCCGAAGAGAAAATCTAAAAAAATATCTTATCAAACATAAAAATGCAAAATATATCCTTCTTGCCGAATCGCCGAGCTATGGCTGTCATTATACAGGTATTGCTATGACCTCGGAGGAGGTTGTGCATAAATATCCGGAAATTTTTAACGGGTACAAAACAACCTCGCTTTACGGTAATGTAAAAGAAAAGACAGCTGCTATTGTATGGGATGTGATAAAAGACAGTGAGAAAGATTTTGTTTTATGGAACACATTTGTCCTTCAAACTTATAAAAATAATTTTTCTCCGCGTAAACCCAAAGCAAAAGAGATTGCCTCAGGTCTTGAAATATTAAAAGATTTTCTTGAAATTTTTCATGATAAAGAAATTATTTCTGTTGGCAAAACAGCGCAAAATACCATTGTAAAGTACAACCTCGGTAATGATGTATATGTACGTCATCCGTCTTGCGGCGGCGAAAATATTTTTAGAAATCAAATGCAGCGTTTTTTGGATTACTAAAAAAGATAAATGTCTGAGTGGGACCTCGCTTGTACCCGGGGGTAACTTTTTATATGTTACATAATTTGGTGATAAAAATAATCCATTCTTAACATAAAAAATAAATAAAAACTGAGTAAGCAGTGAAAGTAGCTGTACAAATGACTGCATATGTACAAAACCCGACCTTTGGGAGTGAGTTGTTGACGCAAAGAACCTTAAATTCCCCCTCTCCACCGCGGGGAGAGGGGGAATTTATTACAAATATTTTTATATCGGAGTCAGTTGACTCTATGAAATATCCGTGTAACAAAACAGGGCTTTTATATTGCGTATATGGATTTATCAGTCATAATTTATCTATGAAGATAGCTCCGTTTAAAGTAGAAGACTGGATGAATGAATACGAAAAGTATTCTAAATACGACCTTGGCAACACAACAGTGCAGACATTATCAGTTGATGAACTGTTTGAACTAACAGGAGAAAACAAACAGCAGTTTTTCAATAATCTTTTTAAACAAAAGCTGGGTTACGGTCATATTAAAGGTTTGCCGGCTTTTAAAGAAGGTGTTAAAAATTTATACAATACGGTTGAGCCGGACAATATTATTCCGACAATAGGAGCTGCCGGGGCAAATCATCTGGTTTTTTATTCGCTTGTTGAACCGGCTGACAGGGTAATATCCGTTATTCCGACATACCAGCAGCTTTATTCAATACCAGAATCTTTCGGGGCAGATGTTCAGTATCTGCGCCTTACTCCTGAAAACCGGTTTTTACCTGATTTAAAAGAGCTGAAAACTCTTGTTAACAAAAAAACAAAACTTATCTGCATAAACAACCCCAACAACCCGACAGGTGCATTGATATCCGGGAAAATGCTTGAAGAAATAATAGAAATAGCAAAAAGCGTAAACGCATATATTTTAAGTGATGAAGTTTACAGAGGATTGAATATTGCCGAAGAATATACCCCTTCAGTTGCCGACCTGTATGAAAAAGGCATAAGTGTGTGTTCTATGTCTAAAATTTTTTCGCTTGCAGGTTTGAGACTGGGATGGATTGCCTGCAAAGACAGAGAGTTTATTGAAAAATGTATCAGCCACAGGGAGTACAACATGATATCGTGCTCTTTGTTAGATGAGAATATTGCAGCACTTGCATTGAAACATTATGATAAAATAATTGAGCGAAATAAAACAGCAATCAAGCAATGCGCAGCACTCCTTGATAACTGGGTGAAACAACAAAAACACATTTCATATGTAAAACCATATGCAGGTACAACAGCACTTTTGTATTATGATTTTGATATGACCTCTAAAGAACTTTGCGACAGGCTTGCAAAAGAAAAAGGTGTGTTTTTGACTCCGGGATTTTGTTTTGAAACCGAACACTGTTTTAGGGTAGGATATTGCAAAAACCCTGAGATGTTAAAACAGGGGCTTGAAAAAATAAGCGACTTTATACAAGAATCAGAGAAAGTAAAATAAATGCTAAATACCGTAATTGATAATAAAACACCACAACAGCCAAAAGACCGTCAGGAGGATTTTTCCACAAAGGTAAATATTCTTAAAGCACTGGCAATAACGCTTGTTGTTTCAGGGCATCTTGAGTTTTCTTTATTGGGAATGTTTACTCCGTATTCGTTTCAGCTTGCTTTGTTTTTCTTTATTTCGGGATATTTGTTTAAAGACAAATATATTGACGATGTTGTTACTTTTGTAAAAAGGAGGATAACAACCCTTCTTGTTCCGTATTTTTTGTATGATGCATTTTATCTTTGTGTTACCGTGTTGATTGCAAAATTAACAGGGCATTTCTGGGGACAGCCGGTTACTCTCAAAAACTTTTTGATTACCCCTTTTTTAAACGGACATCAGTTTGATTTAGCGTGCCCGCTGTGGTTTGTTACACAGTTGTTTATGACAATGATAACGTTTTTATTTTTGTTTAGAGTTTTAAAAAAAGCCAAAGATAACAAGTATTTCCATCTCGGAGTGTTTGCGGTTTTAGGTTTTATGGCTATACCTGTGGCAAAGATATTTCCGGTTGATCCGTTTACGCTTATTGTTATAAGGACAATGTTCTCGTTGTTTTTTGTGTATCTCGGTTATCATTACAGACATTACATAGAAGAACACATAAATATTTTTACTGTTAAATGGTTTGCAATAGTGGTTGTTGTACAGGCGGTTTTGTGGATGTTTAACAGAGATTTTGACCCTGAGCACGGTATTGGTTTAAGTTATGTGCTTGTGTGGGCAAGATTCGATGAGCAGATAATTGTTCCTGTTATTACCTCCTTAACGGGGATATGGGCATCTTTGTTTACGGTAAAAGTGCTTTACCCGTATTTAAAAGATGTAAAATTTATCAAACAAATAGGCGAAAATACTTATCACATTATGGCTAATCATTTGCTTGTAATGTACCTAATTACGGCCATTTTCTTAAAAATAAACGGTATACCTTTGTCAGAGAGGGCTAATCACGATATCTACTGGATTTATAATCCGGTTCAAACAACTTATCTGTATTTTGTTTTGACAATGGTTATTTCTACATACATAGGCGTCGGGCTTCAATATATCAGAAAAAACATTTTGCATATAAATTTATAAAATTGCCGTTTTTGGTAATGAAAAATAAATCCGATTTTTTTATATTGTGTGTATGAACACAGTAAATAAACTGCTAAAAGCCTATGGATACAATACCACTTTGCACTATGACAGGTGGAGTGAAAAACATGCCTACAGAGCCTTAAATGACGGAAATCTTAAGCAGTGGATTTCTAATATTGTCCCGTGCGAACTTCTGGAGAGAAATATCAAAAAAGCTGTAGAATCAATTGTTACGCTGTGTGAGTGTACGACTTTTTATAAAAAATTTCCTGACGAAATTCACACGCCGGATTACGGAGACAAATGGGGCAGACTCGCTAATTATATAGAAATAAATAATCGTGCTCTTGCCGAAATGACCGGCAACATATGCAGAAAAGGACTTTTAAGCGCAATGAAGATGCTGCCGGCAATTCCCCCGAGTGCAAAAAGCTGGGCAAATTGTATTATACTTTCCCAGATTTGGCCGAATATATACGGTGACGGATACAATAAAGAACCCTGGGAGGAAAATTCCATCTATGGAATAAAACTGGGCATTGGCTACAGTGAAAATATAATTGATTTTGAAAAAGCAGATAAAATTTCACCTGAAGAACAGTTTAAAGCCTTCAACGATCTTGCGCATTTCAGAGGGTTAAAAACAGGTTTTAGAACAATAATTTCAGAAGACCAGCTCAAGGTGTCAAAACATTATCAGCCGGACGAAAATTTCCGCTGGTCTAACCCCGAACATGTGGAACTTTATATACAAGAAATGGTAAACATTGTTAATACCGGTTTTGAAGCAATATTTGTGGACTCAGCAAAACATATCGGCGGATATGATATGCAAAACTATACAGGTGTCGGTGCGCTGCCTGATTATGCACAGATGCAATATATTACAGACGAAATACGCAGACGCTCAGGCTGTACATCTTTAAGCTTTGTAGGAGAAAAAAGCTCGGATGATTTTGAAAGATACAGACAAATGGGGCTTAATGCGGGTACTGCTTTTATAAGCGTAGATGATTTTGAAAATGTAAAACACTGGTCCAACAAATTAAAATACTCACGTGACTACGCTCCCGGGGTTGAAGTTTCAAACGATAATACAGAAGGCGGAACAACTTACGAAACGAGATTAAACCGTATAAGCAACTGCCTTTTTGGTTTTGAATACGCAAGTGACAAACTGCCAAGTTTCATGCAGACAGAAGACCTTTTTCCCTTAAGATATGACACAAACACACACCATCTGATGATGTGCAACCCGTCGTATTCTGTCGACGGCAGCGCAAAAAGCCACTGGAGAGAACTGTTTACAAAAGATGACGGACGATATTATAATCATCAGGTCGGAGAAATTTTTGCCCACGCCCTGTTTATGTAATATTTTGTCTTTTCAATCTCTGCCCGCAGAATAAAAAATATACGAAATAAAACATATTTTATAACTATCTTTTAATATAATTTTTGTACTAAAATAAATATTAAAGACAATTAAGGGTAGAGTAATGAACAGCAATTTTAATAAAAAATTCTTTTTTATAGCAATCGGCGGAATAGGAATGAGCGGTCTGGCAAAATATTTGCTTGAAATGGGCTGCACTGTGGCCGGTTCTGACATAAAAGAGAGCAAATACACAAAAAAAGTTGAAGAGCTGGGTGCTAAAGTATACATAGGTCACGACGCAAGTCATATTGAGCCGGATATGACAGTTGTTGCGTCAACCGCAATAAAAGAAGACAATCCGGAAATAATAAGAGCAAAAGAATTTGGGCTTAAAGTTTTACACCGTTCTGACGTATTAAAAATGATTTCAGAAGGTTTGGGACATGATATTAAGCAGTTTATAGGTTTTTCCGGCACTCACGGCAAGACAACAACAAGCGGTTTATGTTCTTATGTGCTAAAAATGGCCGGTTATGAGCCTTCTTATTGTGTTGGCGGAATAATCCCGGGGCTTGATACAAATGCAGAGTTTTCAAAAGGTAATTTTTTTGTTGCGGAACTCGATGAATCCGACGGCACAATAGTTAAATATCATACAAATATCAGTGTTATAAACAACCTTGAAGTTGATCACGTTGATTTTTATAAAAACGGGTTTGACGATTTGTTAAAAACCTTCCGTGTACACATTGATAACCGTGCTAAGGATGGAAAAATCATTGTAAATAAAGATTGCAACGGAATAAAAAAACTCATTGAGGCAAATCCTGATATCAACTTTTTAACCTTTGGCATAGACAGCTGGGAGGTTGACTACACGGCTAAAAATATCCGTTTTACACAGCTGGGGTCAGAATTTGATGTTTATTATAAAACAACAAAACTTATCTCCGTTAAGCTGATTATTCCGGGTAAGCACAATATATACAATACCCTTGCAGTTGTTGCCGCTTTGCATCAGGAGGGTGTTGACCTTGAAAAAATCAAACCGCATTTTGAAACTTTTTCCGGCATGGGCAGAAGGTTCCAGAAAGTCGCTGAGTTCGACGGCATAAGGATTTTTGATGATTATGCCCACCATCCAACAGAGATTAAAACAACACTCGAAAGCGCAAAGCTTTGCGAAAAAAACAGACTGGTAGCGATATTTCAGCCCCACAGATATACAAGGCTAAAAGGATTGTGGAATGATTTTCTAAAAAGTTTTGATACGGTAGACAAACTTATTGTTGTTGATGTTTACTCCGCCTCTGAAAACCCTATTGCAGGGGTTGATTCCAGAACTTTTGCCGGTTGTTTTGAGAACAAAGATGTTACCTACATAAGCGGAAGTATGGAAAACGCAGCACGTAAAATTCTTCCTTTATTAAAATCGGGCGATATGGTGATAACCCTCGGCGCAGGTGATGTTACAAGAATAGGCGGTGAATTGTTAAAACTTCACAAAGCAATGTTGCCGCAGTGCACGGATAACAGCGTGCCGGTTATTGCCATAAAAAAATAAAAAGGTTACAATATCAGCGGGAATTAAGATATGACTTGTGATTATATTGAAAACTATGAACTAAGAAACCACACCACTTTTAAAATCGGCGGGCTGGCTCAGCGCGCGTTTTTCCCTGAGACAACAGACGAGTTTTGTGAATTATTGCAGACTCTGAACAATCCTGTTATTTTAGGCAACTGTTCAAACGTGATTGTCTCTTCAAAAGGAATTGAACAGGATGTCATTTTAACATCAAAACTCAATAAGTTTGAATCTGTAAATAACATATTGACAGCCCAGTGCGGCGTAAAAGTTCCTATGCTTTCTAAAGAAGCCGAGTCTTTAAGCCTCAGCGGATTGGAGTTTATGATAGGTTTTCCGGGCTCTGTCGGCGGGGCTGTTGTTATGAACGCGTCTGCTCATTCCCAGGCAGTTTCTGATACGTTTAAATCCTGCCGTGTTTTTGATATTTGCGGCAAAAAAGTAATAGAATTAAATAAAGATGAGATGCATTTCGGTTACAGACATTCTCTCTTGCAGGAAAAAAACTATATACTTCTTGATGCAAAGTTTGAATTAAGACCGGCACCTAAAGAAGAAATAACAGCCATAATGCAGAGGAATCTGGATTTTAGAAAAGACAGACAACCGAGCCTTGTATTGCCTAACGCAGGCAGTATATTTAAAAATCCGCCTAACGATTCGGCAGGCAGGCTGCTTGAAAAAGCCGGTGTAAAGGGGCTGAGACAGGGAGGTGCGCAGGTGTGGCTCGGGCATGCAAACTTTATTGTAAATGTTGAAAATGCCACTTCAAAAGATGTTTCACTTCTTATGAATAAAATGTATAATATGGTAAAAGAAAAATATACAATCAAGCTTGTGCCCGAAGTTAAATTTGTAGGGATAAAAAGCAAGGAAGAAGAAGATTTATGGGATACAATGTTAAACCAAAAATAGATAAAAACGCAAAAATTGCAGTGCTGATTGGCGGAGCGTCAAGCGAAGCTGAAATTTCCAGACGCTCGGGTAAAAATGTTTTTAATGCCCTGCAAAATTTGGGCTACAAAAATGCAGAACTTGTCGAAGTTGATGAAAATATTGCAAAAACTTTGCGTGAAAAAAATATAGAAGTAGTTTACAATGCCATGCACGGAAAATTCGGCGAAGACGGCTGCATACAGGGAATGCTCGAAGTTATGGGAATACCCTACACGGGCTGCGGTGTTATGTCCAGTTCTGTTTGTATGAACAAAGAATACACAAAAAACATTCTTAAAGAGGCCGGTATTCCGCTTATAAAATCTGTTCTTGTCAGAAAAAACGAAGATTACAAACAAAAAATAACCGCTCTTAAATATCCTTTTATGCTAAAACCTGTTTCAGAAGGTTCCAGCATAGGGATGTACAAGGTCAATACCCCGCAGGAGATGGAAGAAAGCTTTAAAAAATCTCTGCAATGCGGACAGGATGTAATGGTTGAAGAATACCTTGAAGGCAAAAGCGTTACCGTCGGGGTTTTAGAAGACGGGGATAAAACCTTTGCCACAGAGATACTGGAATTTCGAACCAAAACAGAGTGGTATGATTATGAGGCCAAATATACTGCCGGCATGACCGAGTTTATTTTGCCTGCCGAATTGTCAGAAGAAATGACCGCGAAGGTAAAACAAACTGCAATAGATGCCTTTAATGCGTGTGCCTGCAGGGGTGTGAGCAGGGTTGACTTCCTTGTGACAAAAGATACACCTTATGTGCTTGAAATCAATACAAGCCCGGGAATGACAGATTTAAGCGACCTTCCCGCACAATCAAAAGCCATGGGTATAGATTACGATACACTCGTTCAAATTATACTTAACGGGGCAGGTTTGAACAAATAAAAAAGTAATATGGATAAAGAAAATGAAAATCTATACAACGCAGGTGAAAACCTCAACATAGAACGCAGGGTTAAAATTAACCAGATGCAGAGAAATGTCAGGCGCAGCCAGATGGGGCTCAAGCGTTTACGGGCTGTTTTGCGTTTTGTGCTTGTTTGTTTGTTAATTTTTGCTGCATATAAAGTATACAAACTGCCTCAGTGGTATCTTAACAAAAATATTTTCAGCTCTGCGAGTAATAATACTCTTAAAATCATCGGCAATAATATAACGCCAACTTACAGAATAATGTCAGTATTGCGCCAGTACCCTGTGCCGCAGCGGCCTATTTATCTTTTTGACCCGACAAAAATAGAAAAAGAGATAGAAAAACTTCCGCCGGTGAAAAAAGTATACATAAAGCGCCTGTGGTTCCCGGCAAGGCTTGTTATAATAATTGTAGAAAGACGGCCTATATTGAGTATCTCACCGGCGCCTGATGTTGCGCCTATTGCGTTTTTTGCCGAAGGCGGAAAACTTATAGGACGGGATTATTTGCCTTTAAAAAATGTTGACAAAACAATACTCGTCTTAACTTACGGAACAAAAGGCGATGATTACAGAAACTGGGACGAGGTAAAAATAAAAAAAATAGAAACCATTGTCCATGCTATGGAACAGTTTTCGGGGCAGCCTGTTGAGTATATTGATATGCGCAACCCCAAAGATATTTATATAAAAATTCCCGAGGTAAATGTCCGCCTCGGAGAATTAAACTACATGGCACTATCAAGAATAAGAAACATTACGGCCATTTTGCCTAAAATAAAAACTTTAGAGAAAAAAATAAAATATATTGACCTTAGATGGGAAGATACACAGTACATAAAACTTGAGGATGAAAAGAAATGAAAGAAAACTTTGAAAAAAACAACAATCCGTTCTATCTTTTTGGCACAATCGGAAGACTAGGTTATTTTATAACCAATACTTTGATATTAATTGTATCATCGCTGTTGTTATTTTTCCTATGCCCTACAGGCCTTGCTACAATGAATGAGCCTCTTCTTGTAAATAATTACAGCCAGTTTATTATTATGGTTAACAACGCACCAAAGCTTGAGCTGGCAATTTTTGTGATTATAGTACTGGGGATAATGGCTCTTAAATTTATCGTTTCTAAAAAAAGAATACTTGATATTTCCGGCAGTAGTGCTCCTAATATAATCAGAAACTGTTACCTTATTGCCGGCGGTATTGCGCTGCTTCCGTTTATGGCAAATTTTGTTGTACCTGTAGCCTCTGGCGTAAATAAGTTCTTAATGATTACATCTGTAATAATCTCTTTGTATCTGATTTTTAAAAAAGGAGCCAATCAGTAAAACAATAAATGTCTATTGACTGTAATTTTATAGCATTAAATAACCCTGATGATATTTTGCCGTATCCGAACTATAAATCGGGGCTGCAAGACGAGGACAAAGGATATATAAAATTCGGCTACCCGTCGACAAATTATCCGATACTTAATATGCCATATATTCTTGAAGATTATCAGGGCAATACCCTGCCGCCTGGGCATTATCAAATAGTCCTTTCTCCTGACAGAAAAATGCTGTATTTTGTAGAGTCAAACAGTATAAAAGCCTCCATACCTGTGGCGCGTCTTGTTGAAAAAATGACCCCGCAGCAGGAGGAAATGGAACGCATACAAGAACGCGAAAAACTTGCTAAAAAATATAAAAACCGCCCCAGAAAAAGACCTCTTGACCAGACGGAAAGAAAACGGCAGGCAAGCATGGAAGCAAGAATTGACGATAAAAACCCTCATTACTATGTACTTTATTATAAAAACGGAAATATTGAAGCCAGAGGATATATTTTAAAATAGAATCGTAGGGCGGCAAAGCGGATTTTGAGCGGCTGTGGAGTCGAACGAAGTGAGCGAACAGCCATGTGAACAAGGTTAATGGAGTGGAGAATTTTTAGAATAAAAATTCAAAACGGAATTCTAAACCTTGTGAACGCCAATAATCCAAGACAGCGAAGGTCTGCCCACCGAATATTGAAGCAAAGAACACTAGATTCTCCCTCTCCCGCTGGGAGCGAATTTCCGGACGGGTGAAACCCGGGGAGCGAGACACGAAGTGAGCAGAAGTGAAACGTCAGCGAACGACAGTGTCGAGCGTGAAGGAAATTCAAGACAGAGGGCTGGGGTGAGGGTTTGAAGAACAACTATAACCTTACATTCCCAAGACAAAGGGTCCGGGGTGAGGGGTCAAAAGCTCTGCGTGCCCGCCGTTACAAAACATTCATATTTTCCTGCCGTAGCTTAATTACCCCCTCTCCCGCTGGGAGAGGGCTGGGGTGAGGGTGGCACAGGCTTTTCGTGCCCACCGTTACAAAATGTTCTTACTTGCCTACTTTCCAGCGCAATCCGCCGGTGAGGGAGACGCCGTTGCGTCCGCCGTTGTGTATCATTGCCTGACAATATGCCAAGAATCTGTCTTTAAAGCGTTTCTGTACGCCTACGCCATATTGAACATACGGTTTTATTGACATTTCGGGTAAACGTACGCCATTAGCTGTTACACGTGAATCGTCTAAAAGGTTCCATACCATATTTACACCTATGTATGGCTGCCAGCCGTTTTGGGTGTTGCCGATTAACTTGATTCCGGGTGCAAGCTGGATTGCATGTAACGGGTCGGATTCTATGCGTACTCCGGCGGCGTTATTGTAATCAAATGTGTTTACAAAGGTATATGATATTAACATGTTAGGCTGTAATATGAGCCCGCCGTCAAAGAACTCAAAGT
>CALUQS010000052.1 GCA_944322975.1 Candidatus Gastranaerophilales bacterium | reverse complement strand
AGATGCGCTTCTTAAAGTTTTGTTGATATTCATATAGGGAGCGAATAAACGGTTTAAATGTTAGCGGCATTTAGACCGTTTCCCTATACTTTTATTATAAACAATTTATTTTTTTATTCAAGACATCAGTTTTTTATTCAAAAAGACAACATAAAAAAATACGACGGGTTAAATATACAAAATTCCCGCCGTATTTTTTATCTAAATTATTCCACGTACATCAAAACCTGACCGTATTCAACAGCTTGACCGTCTTTTACGCAGATTTGAGTAACTTTGCCGGAAACTTCCGATTCAATTTCGTTCATAAGTTTCATAGCTTCTATAATACATACAACCTGACCTGTAGAAACTGTTTGCCCAACTTCTACAAACGGTTTTGCCCCCGGAGAAGATGCAAGATAGAAGGTGCCCACCATCGGTGAAGTTATTGGTTTGCCTTTAGGGGCTTCGTCTTTCTTTTCATCTGCCGGCGCAGCAGCAGGTGCCGGTGCGGGCGCAACAGCAGCAGGCATAGCCTGAGGCATTACCTGTGCTTGTACGATTTCTTTTTCTTTCCTTATAACAATAGCCTGTTCGTTATCCTCCAGTGTCAACTCTGTTAAATCACTGTCTGATACCATTTTGACTAATTTTTCTATATAATCCAATTCAAAATTCATAGTAACATCCTTTTACCAGTTTTTATTAAAATACCTGTATAAGTACAGAAATTATACTCTGTCGAGGTATTCGTTAGTTCTTGTATCAACTCTTATCTTGTCGCCGTTTGCAATAAAGAACGGAACGTTAACAACAGCACCTGTTTCAAGTTTGGCAGGTTTTGTACCGCCTTGTGAGGTGTTGCCTTTTTCTGACGGCGGTGTGTCAACAACTTCTAGTTTCACGTGGTTAGGAATATCCAGACCGACAATTTTTCCGTCGTGTAAAAGAATTTGTACGTTCATATTTTCTTTAAGGTATTTTACACCGTCGCCAATATGAACCTCCGGTACGGAAAGCTGTTCGTAGTTTTCTGTATCCATCATCACGTAGTCAGAACCTTCTTTATAGAGGTATTGCATTTCGCGCTTGTCAAGAGTAGCTTTTGCTACTTTTTCGCCTGCTCTAAAGGTTTTTTCAACAACGTTGCCTGTTTCTACGTTTTTGAGCTTTGTTCTTACAAAAGCTGCACCTTTACCCGGTTTTACGTGCAAAAATTCAACAACTGACCACAGTCCGTTGTCTAATTCAAGTGTTAAGCCTGTTTTTAAATCATTTACTGATATCATAGATTTCCCTCTTATACTAATGTATAAAATCTTAACATAAAAATGAACCATTAAGCAATGTTCAACGGCAATTTTAACTTAATTTTTAACAATTTGTCAGAGAGGGCTCCCGCTTATCCCCCGCGGCAGCCTGATATGTATGGCTCGTATTATATCAGAACGGGTGAATATTTTATTTCACCAACAAATAAATTGTTCATATGGAAATTGGCATTTGTCTGTTATATAATTTTTGTGGCTATATTGCATATTATCAGGGAAAGGAAAATTGATGAGCACTAATACCGCAAACAAAAAAGGCCGTATTACGACAGGTATGCGCCCGACAGGAGAATTGCATCTGGGGCATTATCTTGGCGTGTTAAAAAACATGGTAAAACTTCAAGACGAATACGAATGTTTCTTTTTTGTGGCAGATTGGCACGCTCTTACCACCAAATTTGACTGCAGCGAAAACCTTGTGAAAGACACACGCAATATCGTGTTAGACTGGCTGGCTGCCGGTATTGACCCTGACAAAGCCAGTATTTATGTACAATCTCACCTGCCTCAAACAGCGGAACTGCATATATATCTCAGTATGATTACCCCTCAAAACTGGGTAGAACGCGACCCGACCTTAAAAGATTTAACAAAAATGCTGCGCACCGGCGAGGATGATTCTAAACCGAATGTTTCTTACGGATTTTTGGGTTATCCTGTTTTGATGTCAGCCGATATTTTATCTTTTAACGTTGATTACGTTCCCGTGGGCATAGATCAGGTTGCGCATATTGAAATTACAAGAGATATTGCAAGAAGATTCAATAATATCTATAAGACAGAACTCTTTAAAGAGGCAAAACCTTTGCTCACAAATGTTCCTATGCTAAAAGGCGTTGACGGTCAAAAAATGGGCAAATCTTTCCATAACGACATAAAAATTTGTGATGATGAAGAAACAACAACAAAACAAATAATGAAAGCGATTACCGACAGAAGCCGCGCCAGACGCGATGACCCCGGACACCCTGACAAGTGCGAAGTAGCTTTTGAATACTGGAAGGCTTTTGCATCAGAAGAAAAAATTAAACAGGTTCAGCAGGAATGTATGGCCGGCAAACGAGGCTGTGTTGATTGCAAACGCGAACTTGCCGCACTGATTAACGAACAATTGAAACCCATCAGAGAAAAAAGAAAATACTACGAACAACACCCTGAACTTGTTGATGAAATCATTAAAAAGGGTGACGAACAGGCACGCATCGCTGCTGATGAAGTCATAAAACAGGTAAGAAAAGCCGTCGGTATGTTCAAATAAAAAAACAAACAGGACATCTGAAGTGACAGTCGAAAATAAAAACATTTTAATAGGGATAACAGGCGGAATCGCAGCATACAAAATATGCGAGCTTATCAGGCTGTTTAAAAAAAACAATGCAAATGTTAAAACCGTTGTCACTAAAAACGCTCTTGAGTTTGTTACTGCGCTGACTTTACAGACCCTTTCTCAAGAAACTGTTTATACCGAACAATTTAACACCGAAGACAAAAAGCCCGAACACATTGCACTGTGCGATTGGGCGGATGTTTTTGTCATTGCTCCGGCAAGCGCCAACACTATCGGCAAAATTGCAAACGGCATATGCGACAACCTGCTTACCTCTCTGGCTTGCGCCTGTCAAAAACAGATAATATTTGCCCCTGCAATGAATACAGGCATGTGGAACAATAAGGCAGTGCAGGATAATATTAATAAGTTAAAAAATAACGGCGCTGTTTTTGTTGAACCTGAAGAAGGGTTCCTTGCCTGCGGAACGGACGGAAAAGGAAGGCTTGCCAATATAAATAAAATCTATGAACAGGTTTGTGAGTGCCTGACTCAAAAACAATTTCTTAAAGGCAAAAAAATAGTAATCACCGCCGGCGGTACAAAGGAAAACTTTGACCCCGTAAGGTATATCGGCAACCACAGCTCCGGCAAGATGGGAACAGCACTGGCGGACAGGGCTTTTGAAGCAGGCGCCGAGGTTTGTCTTATAAAAACATTTTCTCTAAAAAGAAGTTATAAAACCGTTGACGTAACAAGCGCCGCACAGATGTTTGAAACTGTAAAAAAAGAGTTTGAAACCGCTGACGTTTTGATTATGGCGGCTGCTGTTGCCGATTACAGACCGCAAAAAGTTGAAGAGCTGAAACTCAAAAAAGATTCTGCAGAGGAATTAGTATTAAAACTTGTAAAAAATCCTGATATTTTATCTGAAATGTGTAAAATAAAAAAAGAAGGTCAAATTGTTATCGGCTTTTGTGCGGAAAGCGATAATCTTTTGGATTATGCAAAGCAAAAAATACAAAAGAAAAACTGCGACTATCTGATAGCAAACGACATCTCAAGAAAAGATACCGGATTTTCAAGCGATTATAACGAAGTATTTATTCTGGATAGAAATTTAACCGTAACAAAACTTGAAAAAGACACAAAATATAATATAGCAAAAAAAATACTGGAGAATTTATGTCTAAAACAGCTGATATAATCAAAATATTAGAAGACTTTGCACCGCCGGAGCTTGCGGAAAGCTGGGATAACTCGGGCTGGCAGGTGTTTTTAGGCAACGATAATACAACAAAAGTTCTTGTATGTCTGACGGTTACAAATGATGTCATAAATCAGGCTGTTGAACTGGGGTGCAATTTGATTGTGTCGCATCATCCGGTTATTTTTAAACCTTTAAAAGTATTAAAAGACGTAAAATTAATAAAAGCCGTTCAAAGAGGCATACAGATTTATTCGCTGCACACAAACTGCGACAAAACCAATAACGGCACAAGCGATATTCTCGCACAAAAACTTAACCTGAAAAAAGTCGCGGTGATGAATGACTTTGTCAGGGCGGGTTTTGCACCGTATGATATGACAATGGAGGAGTTTATCTCTTATGTAAAACTTGCGTGCAATGTTACACGTATAAAATTTGTTAATAACGGCAACAAATCAAGAGTAAAAACCGTGGCAGTATGCGCCGGCGCAGGGGCAGAGTTTATTGAAGACATAGACAAGTACAATCTTGATGCTTATGTTACCGCAGATATAAAATATCACGACGCAATTGATTCAAGACGTAGTGCAATTTTAGATATAGGGCATTACGACTCGGAAAAACCTTTTACGGAAGAGATTAAAAATTTGCTGGAATCGCACAAACACGAAGGTATAGATGTTGTGCTGGCAAAAGAAAAACAAGCATGGGAGTATGTTTAAAATAAAATATTTTATAATATTTGTGTTTTTGTTCAACGTGTTTGCCGCGGGGGCAAACGCTTATGAAACTGCACTTATAACATATCCCGATTACAATAAAAACTGGAAACAGATTTACCGCGCAAAACAGTATGATGAAGTCCTTTCACAATGGATTCCCTCGTACGAAGATGAAAAAAAATGGACAGAATCCGTGGTTTTTCATTCTTATAAATGGGCAAAAGGCAACTCCAGCTACAGATTTTTGTCTAACCTTCTTGCAAATGTTATGAACAGAAACCCCTCAATGCGAAGCAGAATTCTTAAAGACAGAGCCGAAGATTCCGTTGCTATATGGTGTGCGGAAAAAAATCAAAATATGGAGGCTCAGTGCGAGATATTGAGAGTAACGTCTTCTTATGAAGGGCTGGTTGCCATACATTACATAAATAAAAACCCTAAAGCTTTTAATGAATACCAGATGGAAAACTGGCTGCCTATTATACGCAATGTGAGAATTTATTACAGCTATTTCCGCTGGGACAGGGTTAACGGAAAAGAAACTTCAATTCAACTGCAATAAAATGTCCTATGCGGCAAGAGACGGACTGCGAAGACAGCTTAAATAGTCTGAGCGGGCTCTCGCTTGTACCCGAAGGGCGTACAGTTGTTATATCGGGGTCAGTTGACTATATGAAAAAGTCTTGACTTAGAGCTGCTATTAGCA
Organism: Candidatus Gastranaerophilales bacterium; assembly: GCA_944322975.1. GTDB lineage: Bacteria > Cyanobacteriota > Vampirovibrionia > Gastranaerophilales > Gastranaerophilaceae > Limenecus. The sequence continues at coordinate 4,660 of CALUQS010000052.1, read as the reverse complement.
ATTAAAATAATATTATAAACACAAGTTATAAATAAAAAAATCATGGCGGTCATAAAAACTAATCCAGCGGGGGAAACATGCCTGTAACCCCGGTAAATATAAACACTCATTCATATCATATGCATAAGCGCTCAAACAGCGCTGATGTTTTGCCGTCTCAAAGCGTAATTGATGATATGCTTAAAAACCTTGAGCGCCATACGCTTGCAATTTATAAAGACGGAAAAATAAAATATTACAACCAGAGAAATCTCAAACCGGTTTTTCTTGCGCTTGAGGATTTTAACAACAACTTTGAGAACTGTTTTATAGCAGACAGAAGGATAAGTAAAGCTTCTGCAATGCTTTTTGCCTACGGAAACGCCAAAAATATTATAACGCCTGTAATGACAAAATCAGCAAAAGAGTTTTTCGACAGACGTGGCATAAACTGTATCGCTGACGAAATTGCCGGCAGTGTGCTTGATAAAAACTCTAAAATAAAATGCCCGCTTGAAAAAACAGTGTTAAAAACTGACGACACAAAAACAGCTTACGATATTTTAAAAAAAAGAGTTTTCCCCAAAGGCATTGATTTTGAAAAACAGTTTTACAAGCCTGATATGACGCCGCAGCAATACAAGCAGCTGGATAAAAAACTTGATTTGCTATATATGAACAAAAGAGTTAACTTTAAAGGCGGACTTTATGACGCAACAGCTTTTATTCAGGCGCATACACTGTTAAACAGAGGTCTTACAAACATCGGCGGATGTGCGATTCCAAACGCGATAATGTCCAACACAAAAGAAGAGGCGCTTGAAAGACTCGGGATGTCTGCGCTGAGTGTAACTTTTGCTTTTATTATGCCTTTGCTTCTTCTTCCCCGCTACAACAGGTTTTTCCTTGCAAAAAACAATATAGTCAAAAATTTTGAAAACAACGAAAAGAAAATCATTCAGGTGTCAAAAGAGTTTCTTACAAAAGACACAAAAACAATGGTTGACGGAATCAGAGAATCGGCAAAGCAATTGAAGGTCGAAAAGGATTTTGAAAATATTTTAACAAGGTTCAACGGACGGGAAGAGGAACTCAAAACAAAGCTGTTAAAAGCTCATGAACAAATATTACGCTCCGATTTTATGTCAACAGGGCTTTTGATGGGCAGTATTCCGTGGATTGCAACGGGAGTAACAGAATATAAAACCGGACGAAAAGGGTTTTCCGCAACCTTCAAAATGCTGGAAGAAAAGAAGGTTTCTAAAAAAGAACACCAAAAAAGCAAACTCAAAAAGCTTGCGGGTACCCTTGCCTTTGCGTTTATACCTGGGATAATCCTCTCAAGGCTTGTGACAAAAGGATTGAGCGCCAAAACAGCCAATATAATAAAAAACAATGCTCAAAATTTTAATTACACCTCGGGGGTAAGTATGTCTAAAACAATAAATGCGATGAAATGGGCGTTTACGGGTTTTCTTGCCAAACTTCCCTCCTCTCGTGACAAATACGAGTTAAAAGACAGGTCAGCCCGCGAAGGCGCTACTTTTGTAATGTTTTTCGGCGGTGATTACTTATTAAATAATATCCTTGGCAGGCTGTCTGACGCGTTTTTAGGCACAAAAATTATGGATACGGACAAATTCAAAGGAGAAAAAATCGGGTTCTTTAAAAGTTTTGCGCTGCCGGTAAGACGTTTCAAAAAAATAAACAATCTTAAAAATGTTTCGCCTGAAATTATAAAACGCACACGTAACACCGGCGCTGTGCTTTACTGGGTGTCTTTAATTACTAATATGGCTGTTCTGGGATTCAGTGTCCCCCGTTTTTTAAACAAATTTTTAAGACATTCCGTGCAAAAAGACCGGCAAAAAGCGCAGGCTATAGTTTTAACCAAATCATAACGCCGGCGAATGCTCTGTACGTAAAAATATACGTAATAAATTTGCCCTCACCCCGGCCCTTAAAGTGCCCCCTCACCCCGGCCAGTGCAATTTATTGCACCAAATCTCTATCTGAAATTATTAAATAAAATCAGACAAAATCAGATTAGACAGCAAAAAACCTTCATTTGAAAGTTTATAGCCGTTTTGGGTTTTTAGAATATGCCCGCTATCGAGGTATTTTTTAAGCTGCCTGTTATAAATTTTTTCAAAATCAATATCAAAATCCTGATTTATCCGCTCTATATCTATTCCGCAGCCTTTTCTGAACTCCAAAAACACTGCCTCTTCAAGCTGCTGCTGTTTGGTCAAAATTGTTTGAGATTCCCTGTGCCGGTAATCTGCCATGTAATTTTCAAGCGACGAAAAGTTTGCATATCTTAATGCACCGTCTTTTTTATAACCGTGTGCAGCAGCGCCAAAACCATAGTAGGCACCGCAATTCCAGTAATTGATATTATGTTTTGATTCAAAATTTCGGGTATTTGATTTTTTGGCAAAATTACTTATCTCATAATGGTCAAATCCTGATTTTTCAAGCAGTTCTATAGCAGCAAGATACATATCAGCCTGTAAGTCGTCGTCGGCAATATTAGAAGGTTTGTTCAAATAAAAAGCGCAGCCTTCCTCGATTTTTAGTCCGTAGAGCGAAATATGCGTAACACCGAGGTTTAGCGCAGTGTTTAAATCTTCGCAAAACACCTGCAGTGACTGATTTGGCAAACCGTAAATAAAATCGGCGCTGATATTTTCAAACCCTGAATCAAACGCATTTTTTATTGTCTCCTCTGCCTTTTTTCCGGAATGAATACGTCCGATATTTTTCAAAATATCATCATTAAACGTCTGCACACCTATAGACAATCTGTTAAAGCCGGCTTTTCTTAAGTCACAAAGCTTTTGATAATCAACGGTTTCAGGGTTAATTTCTATTGTAATTTCAGTATTTTTATCAACGCAAAAGGAGTCTAAAACGGTTTTTAAATCTCCGCAATCTGACAGAGACGGGGTGCCCCCGCCAAAATAAACGGTTTTAAGCGTTTCTTTGCGATAAAAAAATTTTATTTCTTCTAAAAGAGTTTGTACATAAGCTTTTTGGGTGCTGATTTTTGTATTTGCATAAGACACAAAAGAGCAATAATTGCATTTGCTTTTGCAAAAAGGTATGTGTATGTAAGCGCTGAAACACTGCGGCATTATATAATTCTCTGGTGTATAAACGTTTTTTTGCCGTCAGCATAAGAAGCGACGGTTTGACCTGAGACAAAAAGCTTATACTTGTAGATAACAAGCCCCTCTAACCCGACAGGGCCTCTGGCATGTGTTTTAGAGGTAGAAATCCCGACTTCTGCCCCGAGCCCGTATCTGTAGCCGTCAGCAAATCTTGTAGAGGCGTTAGCAAAGACACCTGCTGAATCAACAAGATTCATAAAAGTTTCTATTGCCTGTTTATCCTCTGATATAATACAGTCAGTGTGTCCCGAGCCGTAAATATTTATATGCGCAATTGCGTCAAAAATATCTTTAACTGCTTTTATTGAAACGATTTTGTCCCCGTATTCGGCTGCCCAATCTTCGTTTGTTGCAAGTGTCAAATGGGGAACAAACTCTTTACATCTGCTGCAGCCTCTTACTTCTACCCGTGCTTTTTCAAGTTCAATAACAAGCTGCGCAAGATAATTTTCCAGCAGACTTTCGTGTACAAGTATTGTTTCAACAGAATTGCAGGCGCTGGGGTACTGTGTTTTTGCGTCAAGACAAATGTCTGTAGCTTTTTTAATATCAGCCTGCTCATCGATATAAATGTGGCAGATTCCGTCAGCATGACCCATTACGGGGATTTTTGTATTGTTTTTTATGTATTGGACAAGGGCATTGCCGCCTCTGGGGATAATCAAATCGATATATTTGTCCATACAGAGCATTTTTGAGACATCTTCTCTTGAGTACAACAAATTTATTGCGCCCTGCGGAAAATCTGCAGCCTCAAGCGCTTCTTTAATAAGTTTTACAAGAATTGTATTGGTGTTACGGGCTTCTTTTCCGCCTTTTAAAAGCACGGCATTTGCACTCTTTATTGAAAGCGAACAAATCTGCGGAATTACATCGGGTCTGGCTTCAAAAATCACGCCGATAACGCCTATCGGACAGCTTACGCGGTACAGGTCAAGCCCGGTATCCATACCCATTGCCCAGAGCTTTTTGTTGACAGGGTCTTCGAGTTTTTTTACATCTCTTATTCCTTTAATCATGTCCCTCATTTTGTTGTCATCGAGTTTAAGCCGGTTAAATGTACTTTGGTTAATCTCGCCTGAGTCCAGCAGGGTTTTAGCCTCTTCAAGGTCTTTTTCGTTTTCCTGAAGAATGAGTAATTTGTTTTCTTCAAGTTTATCCGCAACTGCTTTAAGAGCCTGATTTTTTTCAAGTGTAGAAAGAGATGCTAACGTATAAGATGCAAGTTTAGCTTCTTGTGCTAATTTTTCTAAATTTGTGACCATATTAAATACCTCTGTGTAATACAGTTTCACACAATTAGGTTATTTAATCAATATATAGCCTGATTTTTGTGAATATATTTTGTATAGAGATTTGGTGCAATAAATTGCCCCGAATCTCTATCAAAAAACTGTTAGTTATTAAAACTCGATTATAGCTTTATGTTCCACCCATTCTTTGACGCAAAGAACGGGTGGAGCCCAAGAAACTTTCCGACCTGCTGTTCCGTTCATACAGAAAGTAAC
>CALUQS010000051.1 GCA_944322975.1 Candidatus Gastranaerophilales bacterium | reverse complement strand
GGGAGAGGGCCGGGGTGAGGGGTAATTTATTACAACAAAAATTTTCTGTACTAATTTTCGTTTCTCAACCGTTGAATAAAGTTATTTATGCGTGAAAGTGCCACTTTAAGGTTATCAAGCGAATACGCATAAGAAATTCTCAAAAAACCTTCACCGCAATCGCCAAAAGCAGTGCCGGGCACTACTGCAACTTTTTCTTCCATCAAGAGTTTTGTTGCAAATTCTTCTGAGGTCATATTAAATTCCTTAATGCACGGGAAAACATAAAAGGCTCCGTACGGCTCAAAACACTCAAGCCCCATTTCTTTAAAAGCCTCCATTAAAAAGCGGCGTCTCTGGTTGTATGCCTGTCTCATTTTTGCGACTTCATCATCGCCGTGCTTTAGCGCCTGAACAGCAGCGTACTGGCTTGTTGTCGGAGCGCACATTATTGCAAACTGATGAATCTTTGTCATCTGGGCAATAATCTCTTTTGCGCCGCAAGCGTAGCCCAGACGCCAGCCTGTCATTGCGTATGCCTTTGAAAAACCGTTGATTAAAACAGTACGCTCTTTCATTCCGTCTAAGGACGCTATAGAAACGTGTTTGTCTTTATACGTCAGTTCCGAATAAATTTCATCAGACAAAACAAGTATATCTTTTTCTTTGACAATTCTTGCTATTTCCTCGAGATTTTCCCGTTCCATAATCGCACCAGTCGGGTTGTTAGGGTAAGGAAGTATCAAAACTTTTGTTTTGCCGGTTATTGCATTTAAAAGTTCTTCGCTTTTGAGACGGAATTCGTTTTCGGCGCGAAGGTTGATTATTACGGGTTTTGCACCTGCAAGTACAGAACACGGTTCATAAGACACATACGACGGCTGCGGGATAATGACCTCATCGTCAGGATTTATAACAGCTCTTAAGGCAATATCAATGGCTTCCGACCCGCCGACTGTAACAACAATTTCATTGTCCGGACAGTATGAGATATTCTGAGTCCTTTTCATATAATCGGCTATTTCAACTCTTAAGTCTTTTAAACCGGAGTTTGAGGTATAAAAAGTTTTGCCTTTTTCAAGAGAAAATATACCCTCATCTCTTATAAACCACGGGGTGTCAAAATCAGGTTCTCCGACACCTAAGGATATGGCGTCTTTCATTTCGCTTACTATGTCAAAGAACTTTCTTATGCCAGACGGTTTAAGTCCGGTTACTTTTTGCGAAAGAAAGTTTTTCATGGCGTAATTACCTCGCGTTCATCTTTCACTGTCTTATTTATTATTGTTCCATGGTCTTTGTATTTTTTTAAGATAAAGTGGGTTGCCGTGCTTAAAACGCTATCCAGTGTGGAAAGCTTGTCAGAGACAAAGGCCGCGATTTCTTTTAAACTTTTTTCTTCCAGTGTAACAAGAAGGTCATACCCGCCGGAAATCAAATAAACCGACTTAACCTCAGGGTAGTTATAAATTCGTTCTGCAATCCTGTCAAAGCCCTGACCCCGCTGCGGTGTGACTTTTACCTCAATGAGCGCGGAGACCTTTTCTATATCGGTTTTTTCCCAGTTAATCAAGGTATGGTAGGCACAAATTATGTTGTCTTTTTCGAGTTTTGATATTTCTTCAAGCACCTGTTCTTCTGTAACCCCGAGCAGCTGCGCAAGTTCTTTAAAGTCGATTCTGCTGTTTTTTTCAAGAATAGAAAGCAATTCATCTCTCATAAGATATTCTCCGTTTGTAGTCAAAGCTGTACCAGATAATTGTATCATACCTGTATAACTTATGTAACAAAATTCAGGATATGAACCTAACAGGTATTTTGAGCAAATGACATAAAGATTGTCTGAGAGGAACCTCGCTTGTACCCGATGGTCTCCTGATATGTATTGCGCGAATTTTACATATATTCAAATTAACGTTTTAAAATAGCTTTTATTATTTCATTTTTTTCTGACAGAATTCTAAAAATTGATTCCGGCGCCTTTTTTACAAGCTGCATTTTTGCCATAGTTTCGTATTGATATTTTAATCCTGCAAAATATTCTTTTCCGACAAGTATAATTTGTTTAAATTTATTTTCTTCGCTGTGAACATTGTAACGTATGATAGTAGCAGCCTCTTGAAGGGTTGTTGTTCCGCCCGGGAAGAAAACAAAATTGTCAGCAACTTTTGTGAACTTTATAATTCTTTCCGCTTCTGATGAGGCTTTACCTATAATTAGACAGTCTTTAAGATTTTCATCTCCCCACAGCGGTTTAACTATTATTGCAAGGTTTTGTACAGGTTTGCCTTCAAGGTTAAGGGCCGAGCTTTCTTTTGCCGCATTGTACGCTGCCCCCATAATACCTTTTGTGCCGCACCCTGTCACTATGTTATAACCGTTTTTGACAAGCTCTTTTGTTGTTTGCGAGCACAGCTGCATATACTCCATTAACGGTTCGGTTGTTTTGGAACTCCCTAATATTGCAACGGTTTTTTGGGTTTGTTGAGGTTTTGTGTATTTTGTGTCTAATGACGGTATATCTTTAAAAATGTCTACGGCTAATTTGTTCATAGTTTTTATTAAACCATGAATATTAATATTATTTATATATTTTTGATTTATGATATAATTCTTTTTGTAATGGATAAGAAATCTCTCAGTATTAGCACACAAAATAAGTTAATCCTGTTAGGGTTGGTAGTCAGCACTCTTTTGATTGTCGGGTTGGCT
>CALUQS010000050.1 GCA_944322975.1 Candidatus Gastranaerophilales bacterium | reverse complement strand
CGAGCGGAGGAATCATGCAGATTCTCTTTCTGATATCCATAAATCTCATTGCGATATCTTCAAATACAGTATCAGGTTGTTCATACATTAACCACAAGATTTTAGCTGCGTCCATAGAAGAACCGCCACCTAATGCAATGAATACATCCGGTTCATAAGCTTTTACCATCATCATTGCATCGTTGATTGTAGACAATGTCGGATCCGGTTTAACATCAAAGAATATCTGGTAGTCAACGCCTATATCATCTAATGTATTTGTTATTGCATTTGTCATACCTGAGTTAAACAGGAATCTGTCTGTAACGATGAATGCACGTTTTTTGCCTTGCAATTCTCTGAGAGCCAAATCCAAAGCCCCTCTTTTGAAATATACTTTAGCAGGAACTTTGTACCAAAGCATGTTCTCTCTCCTTTCAGCAACTGTTTTTATGTTCAATAAGTGTTGAGGTCCGACGTTTTCGCTTACTGCGTTGCCGCCCCAAGAACCACAGCCCAATGTCAATGACGGATTGAGTCTGAAGTTGTACAAGTCACCGATACCACCCTGTGAAGATGGTGAGTTGATTAAGATTCTGCTTGTGTGGAGTTTCAAGCCGAAAGCGTTGATTCTTTCGGGGAATCTTTCATCAGTATAAAGTACTGATGTGTGACCCGCACCACCAAAGTCTACCAGATCATAGGCTTTTTGTACAGCATCCTCGAAATCTTTTGCTTTGTACATAGCAAGTACCGGAGAAAGTTTTTCGTGTGCAAAAGGTTCTTCTTCGCAGATATCTGTTACTTCGCCGATAAGAACTTTTGTATCGGGTTCAACAGTAATACCGGCCATTTCTGCAATTTTTGCTGCCGGCTGACCAACGATAGCAGGGTTAACTCTGCCGTTTTGTATAACCAGCGCGCCTACTTTTTCTCTTTCTTTATTGTTAAGAATATAAGCACCTCTTAAGAGGAATTCTTTTTTAACTTCTTCGTAAACATCCTTTACAACGACAACTGATTGTTCTGAAGCACAAATCATACCGTTATCAAATGTTTTTGACATAAGGATTGAAGAAACTGCCATTTTGATATCAGCTGTTTCATCAATAACAGCCGGAGTGTTGCCGGGGCCGACGCCTAAAGCCGGTTTACCTGAAGAATAAGCAGCTTTAACCATGCCGGGGCCGCCTGTAGCAAGAATCATATCAATGTCTTCGTGGTGCATTAAAGCGCCTGAAAGTTCAACTGAAGGTTCGTCAATCCAGGCAATAAGTCCGTCCGGAGCGCCTGCTTTAACAGCAGCCTCAAGAACAATTTTTGCAGCTTCAATTGTGCATTTTTTAGCTATCGGGTGCGGTGAAAATACAAGAGCGTTACGTGTTTTTAATGTGATTAAAGATTTGAAAATAGCAGTTGAAGTCGGGTTAGTTGTCGGGATAACACCTGCTATAACACCGATAGGTTCTGCAACCTGTTTGATGCCGTTAGCTTTGTCTTCAAAGATAACGCCGGCTGTTTTCATATTTTTGTACTTGTTGTAAATATATTCAGCTGCAAAATGATTTTTGATGATTTTATCTTCCATAACACCCATGCCTGTTTCTTCAACAGCCATTTTAGCGAGAGGAATTCTCATTTTGTCTGCTGCTGTAGCAGCTGCTTTAAAAATTTTGTCAACCTGTTCCTGAGAGAAGGTTGCATAAATCTTCTGGGCTTTTTTAGCTCTTTCGATGATTAATTTTAAATCATCGTGAGTTTTGACCTCTGTTGATTTGTTGAAAGCCTTTTCTAACTTTTCAGTTTCGGCTTGCTTTTTTGTTGCCATATGTAATTTCTCCTTTATCGTGAAATAATTCACTATTAATATTGCACATAAATAAGAAAATTTCAAGTGTTATTTTTACAATTATTAAATTTTATGAATATGTAAAAAACGCTCACAGCCGATGTTGTGAATATATATAAGATATATTAAATAATTAGATAGCGGTATTTTTTAAATGTGATTTTTATCACTATTTCATCGGTCTGCAATGTCCTTAGATATTAACATAAAAGTGTCAACACATAAAGCTTTTGCGCTGTTAAATTTAGAACCGTAGGGTAGGCAAAGCTTAAATACCCCCTCGCCACCTCGGGGGAGAGGGGCCGGGGTGATGGGGCACAGCGCATGCGTGCCCACCGAATATTGACGCAAAGAACATTAGATTCTCCCTCTCCCAGCGGGAGAGGGGTATTTAGGCTTTTTACCCATACGATTCTACAAAATGGCTGTCATCCTGAGGAGCGCAGCGAGCTCAGGATCTTACCGGTGAAAAATGATAACAAAGAACGTTGGTCAGAGTCTGGACGCACGCGCGTGATAAAAAAGTCCAGCGGCTGATGCTTCAGAATGACCCCATGCTGGTGAAGGGTCTCCATAAAAACGTAACAAACAAATATTTTTGTCGGGGTAAAACCCCAACCTACGTTTGCTACAGCCGGCATTGTAATGCAGCGAAATATTCTGATTGCACAAGTTTTTTGAGTTCGGTCAGTGT